>DAHWBL010000463.1 GCA_027323595.1 Acetobacteraceae bacterium
CGACGTGCTGTTCGAGGTGCTCGAACATGACAAGCGCCCGGTGGCGGCGGTGGCCGATTTCACCGAGGTGCGCAATGTGGTGTCGGTGGCGGTGAGCGAGGACCGCTCGATCGCCGCCCTGGTGCTGTTCGACCCCGATCGTGGCCTGTCGGAGCGCATCATCACCGAGCAGTTCACGGTCTGAGCGCGGCCCGGCGGGCTGGACAAGTGCGCCGGCATCGGCCACCAACCCGCGATCAGCGGGAGCGGTGCGGATGGACATGATCGAGGCGATCGCGGTGGCGGTCCTGCAAGGTGCGACCGAGCTGTTCCCGGTCAGCAGCCTGGGTCACGCGGTGGTCATCCCTGCCCTGCTGCACTGGAACTTCGACCAGTCCGGCCCGGCGTTCCTGCCGTTTCTGGTGCTGCTGCATCTGGGCACCGCGACCGCGCTGCTGCTGTATTTCTGGCGCGACTGGTGGAACCTCGCCGCCGGGGTGCTGGGGCTGGGCGACGCGGGCTCGGTGCGCGCGGCGCGGCGGCTGCTGGGGCTGATCATCGTGGCGACGATCCCCGCGGTGGTGGTGGGCGGGCTGCTGGAGCATCGGCTGCGCGCGCTGTTCGGCGCACCGGTGATCGCGGCGGTGTTTTTATGCGTCAATGCCGGGGTGCTGCTGTGGGGCGAGCGGCTGCGCGGCAGCGGCCGCCGCCCGCTCACCAGCCTTGGCGTGGCCGATGCGCTGTGGATCGGGGTGTGGCAATGCGGCGCGCTGATCCCTGGCATCTCGCGTTCGGGCACCACCATCGTCGGCGGTCTGCTGCGCGGCATCGATCATGAGGGCGCGGCGCATTTCTCGTTTCTGATCGCCACCCCGATCATCCTTGGCGCCACCGTGCTGGAGGTGCCGAAATTGCTGCGCGCGGAAATCCCGCCCGGCGTGTTCACCACCGCCGCCGTCGCCGCGGTGGTCGCCGGCGTCACCGCCTTTGCCGCCACCGCCTTTCTGATGCGCTATTTCCGCCGTCACGACGATCTCGCGCTCAACCCGTTCGCCTATTACTGTCTGGTGTTCGGGCTGGGCAGCGCGCTGTGGCTGGGATTTGCCTGAGCCGCGCCGGCGAGGCGGTTGACGAAGCAACTGAACGGCGCAAAAGACATGACCAATGGGGAGAAGCCACGTGTTCCTGCGCAGAAATGACATCATCCAGCACGTCCAGATCAGCGGCCCGCCGAACGCCACGCCGCTGCTGCTGATCCATTCGCTCGGCACCTGCCAGCATGTCTGGGACCCGCAGATCGACACGCTGTCGCGCAGCTTCCGGGTGATCCGCCCCGACCTGCGCGGCCACGGGCTGAGCGACGTGACGCCCGGCCCCTACAGCATCGAGGGGCTGGCCGCGGACATGCTGGCGCTGCTCGACGGGCTGGGGATCGCGCGCGCGCATGTCGCCGGGCTGTCGATCGGCGGCATGGTGGCGCAGGCGATGGCGGTCGTCGCACCCGAGAGGGTGGGCGCGCTGATCCTGGTGGACACCGCGATGGTGATCCCGCCGGCCAATCTTTGGCGCGAGCGCGCGGCCACGGTGCGCGCGAACGGCATGGAGGCGGTGGCGGACGCGGTGCTGGCGCGCTGGACCACGCCGGGATTTGCCGGCAATCCCGCTGCCCTCGGCCTGCGCGCGATGCTGCTGCGCACCGCGCCGGAGGGCTATGCCGCCGCCGCCGAGGCGATCGCCGCGGCCGACCTGTCCGCCGCCACCGCGCGGCTGACCAACCCCACGCTGATCCTGGTCGGCGCGCAGGACCAGGCGACCCCGCCGGCGGCCGCCGAGGCGATGCGTGATGCCATCGCCGGCGCGCGCCTTGCGGTCATCGCCGATGCCGCGCACATCGCCACAATCGAGCAGCCCGAGGCCATCACCGCGGCGATCGCCGGCTTCCTCACCCCCGACATCGTGGATTATTACGAGGCCGGCATGGCGGTGCGCCGCCAGGTGCTGGGCGACGCGCATGTCGATCGGGCGGGCGCGGCGATCACCGATTTCGACCGCGCGTTCCAGCATTTCATCACCCGCACCGCCTGGGGCAGCGTGTGGGCGAGCCCTGCACTCGACCGCCGCACCCGCAGCCTGCTGACCCTGGCGATGATGGCAGCGCTTGGCCACCACGAGGAATTCAAGCTGCACATCCGCGCCAGCCGCAACACCGGCACCTCGGCGGCCGACATCGCCGAGATGCTGATCCAGGTCGGCGTCTATGCCGGAATCCCGGCGGCGAATTCGGCGGTCAGGGTGGCCAAGGAAACCTACAAGGAGATGGATGCATGAGCGACAACCCGAACGATCCGGTGCCGTTCCGGCCCTACGTGCCGGACACCCAGCCGCTCAACGACACGCCCTCCTATGGCAGCACCCACAAGCGCCACCCGACGCAGAAGCTGATCCGTCTGCCGCACACCATCACCGAGACCACCGGCCCGCGCTTTTCGGCCGACAAATACGGCGCGATCATGGACCTCTCCACCGCCGTCGGCGGCCAGGCGATCGGCGAGCGCATCATCGTTCACGGCACCATCACCGATGAGGATGGCAGGCCGGTGCCGCATACCATGGTGGAAATCTGGCAGGCCAACGCCACCGGCCGCTACAACCATCCCGGTGACACCCATGACGCGCCGCTCGATCCGCATTTTTTCGGCAAGGGCCGCGTCTACACCGACGAGAACGGCTATTATAAATTCATCACCATCAAGCCGGGCGCCTATCCATGGGGCAACCACTACAATGCCTGGCGCCCGAACCACATCCATTACAGCTATTTCGGCCCCGGCTTCGCCTCGCGGCTGATCACCCAGATGTATTTCCCCGGCGACCCGCTGCTGGAGCTGGACCCGATCTATCAATGCATCCCCGATCTCGCGGCGCGTGAGCGGCTGGTGAGCAAGTTCGACATCTCCATCACCGAGCCGAACTGGGCGCTGGGCTATCGTTTCGACGTGGTGCTGCGCGGCCGTGGCGCCACCCCGATGGAGACCAACTGACATGAGCGCGACCCCCACCACCGGCAGCCAGACCATCGGGCCCTACTGGCATCTGCTGGAGGAGCCCGAGTGGGCCGACCTCACCCGCTTCGGCGCCACCGGCGAGCTCATCACCCTCACCGGCACCATCCGCGACGGCGACGGCGCGCTGGTCACGGATGCCTGCGTGGAAATCTGGCAGGCCTCGCCGCCGGCTTCGGACGTTTTCCAGGGCTGGGGCCGCGCGCGCACCGACACGGACGGCCGCTTCAGCTTCCGCACCCTCAAGCCCGGGCCGGTGCCAGGACGCGGCAACGCGTTGCAGGCGCCGCACATCGCCATCACCATCCTGGCGCGCGGCATCCTGATCGCGATCCACACCCGCGCCTATTTCGCGGGCGAGAAGCAGAACGAGCTCGATCCGCTGCTGACCATGATCGAGGAGCCGGCGCGGCGTTCCACGCTGATCGCCGAGCCGACCACACCGGGGGTGTGGAACCTCGACATCCGGCTGCAAGGCGAGGGTGAGACCGTGTTTCTGGACATCTGATGTCGGTCAACCCGGCCGACAGCGTCGTTTTCGGCACGCTGTTCGGCACCGCGCCAATGCGCGCGGTGTTCGACGATCGCGCGCTGATCGGGCGGATGCTGGAGGTCGAGGGCGCGCTGGCGCTGGTGCAGGGCCGGCTTGGCATCATCCCCGCCGATGCGGCCGCGGCGATCGCGGCGGCCGCGCGGACCGATTGCGTGGACCTGGCCGAGCTCGGCGCCTCGGTGCGCACCGCCGGCACGCCGGTGGTGGGGCTGGTGCGCGCGCTGACCAACGCCGCGGGGCCCGCCGGGCGCTGGGTGCATTGGGGGGCGACCACCCAGGACATCATCGACAGCGCGGTGGTGCTGCAAATTCGTGCCGCGCTGGAGCTGTTGCGCGCCGACCTGTTGGCGCTGATCGCGGCCCTTGCCCGGCAGGCCGACGCCAACCGCGCATCCGTGATGGCCGGGCGCACGTTTCTCCAGCATGCGCTGCCGATCAGCTTCGGGCTGAAATGCGCCGGCTGGATGCAGCCGCTGATCAGCCATGTCGAGCGGCAGGACCAGCTTAGCGCGCGCATTCTGCGGGTGCAGTTCGGCGGCGCGGTCGGCACGCTGGCCTCGCTCGGCGCGCACGGGGTGGCGGTGCTGGAGGGGCTCGCCGGGGAACTGGGGCTGGCCGCCCCGGCCGCGCCCTGGCACGGCGCGCGCGACGGCATGGCCGAATGCGCCTGCTGGCTTGGCCTAGTCTGCGGCAGCCTGGGCAAGATCGCCACCGACATCGCGCTGCTGGCGCAGACCGAGGTGGGTGAGGTGTCCGAGCCGCATGAGCCTGGTCGCGGCGGCTCCTCCACCCTGCCGCACAAGCGCAACCCGATCGGCGCGGTGCATGCCATCGCCGCGGTACGCGCCGCCCAGGCGCTGGTGCCGCAGATGCTGTCGGCGATGGTGCTGGATCATGAGCGCGGCACCGGCCCGTGGCAGAGCGAATCCCTCGCGCTCGGCCAGTGCTTCCTGCTCACCGCCGGCGCGCTCGTGCACATGCTGCATGACGGTGTCGGGCTGGTGGTGGATGCCGGGCGGATGCGCGCCAATCTGGACCTGACGAACGGCCTGATCATGACCGAGGCGGTGTCGATGGCGCTGGCCCCGCGGCTGGGGCGCGAGGCGGCGCACCTGGCGGTGAAGGCGGCGTCCGACATGGTGCTGCGCGACGGCATTTCGCTCACCCAGGCGTTGGCGGCGGTACCGGCGATCGGTGGCGGGCTCAGCGGCGCCGAGATCGCCTCGCTGACCGACCCGGCCAGCTATCTCGGCGCGGCGAACGGCTTCATCGACCGGGTGCTGGCGGCGGCGGCGGCGCTGCCCGCGGGCGGGGCGTAGCCTCCGGCGCGTCACATTATCGTCACATGCGGACAATGTAACAATATTCCAGTTTATGCACTAATTCATTGCCCGCCCCGATGGGTTCCGCTATGGGCAATCCAGCGATCCCCTCACATTCGGGCTAGGCTAGGGTGGGTTGGGGGACAATATCGGAACTCGAAACGGGATACAGGTAAATTGAATTTAGGTCATATCTCTCGTCGCCTCACCGTCGGCTCGGTGCCCGTCCTGGCCGCGCTCATGGCGGTCCAGCCGGCTTCGGCGCTGGTGATCACCCCCTATTTCACCAGCAATCTGACCACCCAGAGCAACGCCGCGCAGATCGAAGCGGCGATCAATTATTCGATCGGACTGGTCGACTCGTTGATCGCCACGCCCGGCACCATCGGCATGGTGTTCGATTCCTCCGCCGGCAGTTTCCTCGGGTCGAGCCAGACGCAGGATTACAGCCTCGCCTATGGCGCCTACACGACGTCGCTCGCCGCCGTGTCGGCCGCGAACCCGACCAATACCGTGCTGTCCAGCGCGGTCGCCAATTTCGCCTCAGGCAACACCACCAGCGCGAACCCGACCACCCACGCTGTCGGCTCGGTGCTCATTCCCGCGGCGGATTACCAGTTGGTGTTCGGTGCCAATGTCAGCGGCTGCTACAGCAGTTCCGGCAGCCTGGCGATCAGCAACAATGTCTGCAACGGCGTGGCGCAGGGCGTCGTGACACTGTCCACGTCCTATCCGATGAACTACAGCACCACCACCGCAGTCTCCGGGCAATATACCGCCGTGAACACCATCCTGCACGAAATCGATGAAATCCTTGGTATCGGCGGCCAGGGCTCGGTGCTCAACGCGATTGCCTCCGGCAACTCCGCGATCCTGGGCAGCATCGGCGTGCTGGATCTGTATCGCTATTCCGCCCCGGGCGTTGCCAGCCTGTCCACCACCGCCCCGTCTTCCTATTTCTCGGCCAATGGCGGCGCCACCAGCGTCGTCGGGTTCAACCAGACGGCTGGCGCTGACTTCGCCGACTGGAGCACCAACACCAACGTCCAGTCCGCGCGCAGCAATGCCGGCGTCGCCCCCGGCTATTCGCTCTCCTCGCCCGAGATCACCGCACTCCAGGCGATCGGCTATTCCGCCTCGGCGCCGGTTCCGGAACCGGGATCGGTCATGCTGTTCGGCAGCGCGCTCATCGGGCTGATCGCCGTGGGGCGTCGCCGCCGGGCCTGACTTTCGAGATCAGCAGGGCGCGATCAGCGGGGTCCGTAGCCGTCGGGATGCGCGATGCGCCAGGCGCTCGCGTGTTCCACGATCTGGTGCAGATCGCCGAATGCGGGCCGCCATCCGGTCTGCGCGCGGATCAGGTCGCTGCACGCCACCAGCCGCGCCGGATCGCCGGCGCGGCGCGGCCCCACCCGCACAGGCACCGCGCGGCCCAGCACATCGCCCACCGCCGCCAGCACCTCGCGCACCGAGTGGCCGGCGCCGTTGCCCAGATTGTAGGATACGCCGCCGCTCTCCAGCCGCGTCAGCACGCGCAGATGCGCATCCGCCAGGTCGTGCACATGCACATAGTCGCGGATGCAGGTGCCGTCCGGCGTGGGGTAATCCTCGCCGAACAGGGTCAGCTCCGGGCCGCGCCCCAACGCCGCGTCGATGGCGAGTGGAATGAGATGGGTCTCCGGCCGGTGATCCTCGCCCAGCCGCCCGGCTGGATCGGCGCCGGCGGCATTGAAATAACGCAGGCTGGCGCCGCGCAGGCCGTGCACCCTCTCGGCCCAGAGCAGCGCGCGCTCGATCATCCGCTTGCTCTCGCCATAGGCTGATGCCGGCTCGATCGGCGCGTCCTCGGCAAGGGTGGGCGTGGTCGCCGAGCCGAAGATGTTGGCGGTGGAGGACAGCACGAAGCGAGAAACACCATGACGCACGCAGGCATCGATCAGCCGGATGCCGTTGCCGGAATTGTCGCGCAGATAGCGCATCGGCGCGCGCATGCTCTCGCCGACCAGTGACAGCGCGGCGAAATGAAACACCGCGTCCCACGGCCCGTCGGCGAGCAGCGCGTCGACGATCCGGTCGTTCGCGAGGTCGCCCACCACCAGCCGCGCGCCCGCCGGCACCGCGGCACGATGGCCGGTGCTGAGATCGTCGAGCACCACCACATCGTCGCCACGCGCCAGCAGCGCGAGCACCAGATGGCTGCCCACGAACCCAGCCCCGCCGGTCACCAGATAACGCGCCATCATCGCTCCTCTTGATCGCTCCCATACCGCATGGTTTTCGCTTTCGCCAAACCTGCTCTAGGATGGCGCAAAATAAACGGAGGATCGCCAATGCCCCCTGTCACCCCGGCCAGCGAACATCGTTTGCACGGCGCGTTCTGCGGCTGCCGGCTGCCGCGCCGCACGGCCCTCGCCGGATTGGCCGCGACCGCCGTGACGGCGGCAACCCCCGCGCGCGCCGCCACGCCCAACCCGCGCCGGATCGACGTGCATCACCACATCATCCCGCCGATCTATCTGGAACGCGCGAAGGATCGGCTGCTGGCCTCCTCGCACAGCGACCCCGCGCCGCTGCTCGGCTGGACCCCGGCACGGGCGCTGGAACAGATGGACAAATTCGGCGTCGCCACCGCCATGACCTCGATCTCGACGCCGGGCATCTGGCTCGGCGACCGCCAGGCCGGGCGCGATCTGGCGCGCGCGTGCAACGAATACGCCGCCCGCATGGCCACCGATCACCCTGGCCGCTTCGGCACGCTGATCGCGCTGCCGTTGCCCGACATCGAGGGCAGCCTCGCCGAAATCGCCCATGGCTTTGACAATCTGCACGCCGACGGTGTGTGCCTGCTGACCAGCTATGACGGCAAATGGCCTGGCGACGCGGCCTTCGCGCCGGTGTTCGATGAGCTGAACCGCCGCAAGGCCGTGGTCTATTTCCACCCCACCGCGCCCACCTGCTGCGTCAATCTGGTGCCCGACGTGCCGCCGCCGGTGGTGGAATTCCTGTTCGACAGCACCCGTGCGATGCTGAGCATGATGGCGAGCGGCACGCTGGCCCGCTGCCCTGACCTGCGCTGCATCTTTGCCCACACCGGCGGCGCCACCGCGGACGTGGCGTTCCGCATCAACGCCTATTTCGCGCGCACCCCCGAGCTGCTGGCCAAGGTGCCTGGCGGCGCGCTGGCGACGATGCGGCGGCAGCATTTCGACATCGCCAATTCGGTCAATCCGGCGACCATGGCCGCGGCCCTCGCGCTGTGGGGACCCGAGCATCTGATTTTCGGGTCCGACAACCCGTTCGTGCCGATCTCGGTCACCGCCACCGCGTTCGACCGATTCGCGATCGCGGCGCGCGACCGTGCGATGATCGATCGCGGCAACGCGGCGAAGCTGTTTCCCAGGTTCGCCTGAGTTCAGTCGCGGTAGGAGGCGTCGATCCGGTCCAGCCGGCGCAGCAGCGACGGCCATTCCCGGTCGCCGAGGCGTGAGCGGTCGGAGGCGTGCTGCGAGGCGGTGTGTTCGGCGACCTCGGCCGGCGGCATGCGCAGATCGCGGGTCGCCGCCATCGCTTTCATCTGGGTGCGCGCCGCCTTGTCGAGGTAATTCATCCGCATATAGGCCTCCGCGACGGTGCCGCCGCAGGTCAGCAGCCCGTGGTTGCGCAGCACCATCGCCTTGTGCGGCCCAAGATCGGCGATGAGGCGGGTGCGCTCATCGAGGCTGAGCGCGATGCCTTCATAGTCGTGATAGCCGATACGGTTGTAAAACATCATGGCGTGCTGGGAGAGCGGCAGCAGCCCCTCGCCGCACATCGACAGCGAGATGCCGTCGTCATTGTGCAGATGCATCACGCACAGCGCGTCCGGCCGCGCCATGTGCACCGCGCTGTGGATGACAAACCCGGCGGCGTTGACCGGAAAGGGGCTGTCGGACAGCTTGTTGCCTTCCATGTCGATCTTGACCAGCGAACTGGCGGTGATTTCGTCAAAGGCGAGGCCGAACGGGTTGATCAGGAAGTGGTGCTCGGGGCCAGGCACGCGCAGCGAGATGTGGGTGTAGATGACATCGGTCCAGCCATGCAGCGCGGCGAGTCGGTAGGTGGCGGCCAGATCGACTCGCAGTTGGCGTTCGGTGGCGCTGATCGGTCCGGCCTGCGCGGCACTGCGATTCAGCTCGGTTTCGAAATCGGCCATGCTGCCCTCCCATTTTGTGCGGAATTCGCTTGGATTCAGTCTAGCATTGCCGCACCCTTCGTCCAGCCTTCGCCATCGCCGGCCCGTCGGCGGTGATGCGCGGGCCGGCGCCGCACACTTAAATCGCGAGACAATTTTGACAAAATAGGACGAAGATCGGCAAGGTATGGACTGGATATCGTGACGCAGCAGACGATAGACTGATCACCCCCAGGGATTGCTGAGATGCCAGGAAGACCCGGCAAAATGGCGAGCGCGGGGTCAGGAGCTTCCGCTAAAGGCGATCCATGGGCACCATTCGGGAATTTGCTCCTCTGAACGAAGCAGCAACCAGCGCGCAAGAGCCGTTGATCGTGGTGCTGGACGACGAGTCCGCCATCGTCGGTGAGCTCGTAGACAGTCTCAATCATGAGGGTCTGCGCGCGATCGGTGCCACCCAGCCGGCCGAGGCGCTGCGCCTGCTCGCCGCCAACCCCCCGCTGCGGGTGCTGGTCACCGACATCCGCATGCCTGGCACCGACGGCGTGACCCTGGTGCGCGACCTCAAGCACCAGCGCGGCGAGGCCGATGCGGTCGAGGTGGTGATGATCACCGGCCATGGCTCAATGGATGACGCGGTGGCCGCGCTGCGGCTGGGTGTGGTGGATTTTCTCAACAAGCCATTCCGCGTCGCGGATCTGCACAGCGCGTGCCTGTCCGCCCTCACCCGTGCCGCGCAGCGTCGCGAGGCGGCGCGCGCGCCTGAGGCCCCGCCGCCCGCGCCGGGCCAGATGGCGCCGGTGTCGGACCGTGACCAGTTGCGCGCCGCCATCACCGCCGGGCAGATCATCCCCTGGCTGCAACCGCTGGTGCAGGTGCCCAGCCGTGGCCTGTATGGCTTCGAGGCGCTGGCGCGTTGGCAACACCCCGAGCGCGGCCTGCTGCCGGCCGGGCAGTTCATTCCCGAGGTGATGGCCTATGGCCTGTCGCCCGAGCTGGACATGTCGATCCTGCGGCAGTCGGTGCGTGCGGTCACCACCTGGCGGCGCGCCGGCAGCAACCCCGGCGCGCTGCACGTCAATCTCTCACCGGCCTCGCTGCATGAGCCGACGCTGATCGCCCAGGTCCGCGCGCTGCTGCGCGACGAGGCGGCCGACCCATCCGACCTGGTGATCGAGGTCACCGAGGAATCCGCCATCGCCGGCGGCGGCGCGGAGATGCTGGTGCGGCTGGCCGATCTGGGCTTCACCCTGGCGCTCGATGATTTCGGCACCGGCTTTTCGTCCCTCAGCCGGCTGATCGACCTGCCGGTGCGGATGATCAAGCTCGATCGCAGCTTCCTACGGGTCAGCGGGCTGGCCGCCGGCAGCCTGATCGCCGACGTGACCAGCTTCGCCCGCGGTCGTGGCCTGCGCGTGCTCGCCGAGGGTCTGGAAACCCACGCGCATTGGGAAATGATCGTGCGCGCCGGCGTCGATCTCGCCCAGGGCTGGATGACCGGAATTCCGCTGCCGCTCGACCAGGCCGAACAGGTCGCCGCCGGCCGGCTCGTCGCCTCCACCACACCGCCGGTCTGACGGGCCACGCCGATGACCCGCACCGAAAGATGACGCCGCCCGCCGGACCCGCGCCGTCGAACCGCCGCGTGCGTGCGATCGGCGGCGGCGGCCTGCATGGCTGGCTCGATGCCGCGGTCCTGCCGTTGATCGCCGGTCTCATCACCATGCTGGCGGTCGAACTGACCACCAGCCAGCTCGAAAGCCGCGCCATCGCCGAGGCGCACCGACAGCGCCTGTCCGACCTCGCGTTGCGCGCCACCGCGGCGGCCGAGCGGGTGCATCGGTTCGCCGATTCGGCCGACCTGCTGCTCGACCTCGTGCGCATCCGCCAACACCTGATGTTCACCACCGGGCAGAGCACCGCGACCACCGAAATCACCAATCAGTTGATGCAGTACGCGGGCAGCGCCCGGATGAACGACGCGGTGATGTTCTGGATCGATGCCCAGGGTGTGAATCGGTGGAGCTCGCAGGATATCGGGCTGGGCATCCTCAATGCGGACCGCGAATATTTCCAATATGGCGCGGCCCATCCAGGACGCACCTTCATTCCCACGCCGGTGGTCGGGCGCACCAGCCACGTGTTGCGCATCCAGTTCGCCCGCGGCTTCGCCGACGCGCGCGGTCAGCTTCTGGGGGTCGCGGTGATCTCCACCGACGCCGCGCGGCTCGGCGATCTGCTCGCTCCGGCGACACCGCTCGACGAGGGCTGGATCAGCCTTGCCCGCGCCGACGATGGCGAGGTCATTGGCCATGTCGGCGGCGGCAGGCCGATGTCGAACAACCACGACCATATAT
>DAHWBL010000465.1 GCA_027323595.1 Acetobacteraceae bacterium
CAACGAGGAGATCGCCAGCCCGACCCCCGTCACCGCCACCACGAACAGCAGCAGCCCCAGATAGAGCGGCAACAATCCCCCGCGCAGCGGCACGTCGAACCACCACACCGCCGCGGCGATGATCACCGAGGCCTCGAACCCACCGATCAGCAACCCCGGCAGCCCCTTGCCCAGCAGGATGTCGATCGGGCGCAGCGGCGTGACGAGCAGCTGGTCGAAGGTGCCGGTCTCGCGCTCGCGGGCCACCGACAAGGCCACCACCAGCAAGGTGACCACCTGGGTGAGCAAGGCGACGATGCCCGGCACGATGAACCAGCGCGAACTCAGGGTCGGGTTGTAGCGGGCGCGGATATCGAGCACCGCCGGCGGCGGCTGGGCGCCATACTCGGCCCCCCAGCTCAGGGCGAAATCGGTCAGGATGGTGTTCGCATAGCCCTCGGTCAGCAGCGCGGTGTTGGAATTGCGCCCATCGACGATCACCTGCACCGGCGCCGGCTGGCCGGTCAGCAAGTCGCGGGTGAAGCGGCGATCGATCACCAGCACCAGCCGAACCTGGCGGGAGTCGATCAGCGCGTCGATCCGGTGCGAACTGCGCAGCATCGCGATCAGATGGAATGTCGGCGAGCCGACGAAGCGCGCCACCAAATCGCGCGAGGCCTGGCTCGGGTCCTGATCGTAGATCGCGATCGGCACGTGATTGAGATCGAAGGTGGCGGCGTAGCCGAACACCATGAGCTGGATCAGCGGCGGCCCGATCAGCACCATGCGGCTTTTCGCATCGCGCAGCACCGCCAGCAGTTCCTTGACGATCAGCGCGAGCACCTGGCCGATCATGCGCCTAATCCAGCCGCTTGCGCGCGGTGGCCCGCGCGAGGCCGAGGAAGATCGCCGCCATCACCGCCAGCGCCAGGGCGTTGGGCAGGATCACCGACCAGACATCGCCGGCCAGGAACACCGATTGCAGGATGGCCACGAAATACCGCGCGGCGACGACATGAGTGAGAAGCCGCACCACCGCGGGCATCGCGTTGATGTCGAACACGAAGCCCGAGAGGATGAAGGCGGGCAGGAAAGTGGTGATGATGGCGATCTGCCCGGCCACGAACTGGTTGCGCGCGAAGCCCGAGATCAGCAGCCCCATCCCCAGCGCCGCCAGCATGAACAGCGCCGAGGTGGCGGTCAGCACCCAGACCGAGCCTTCGAGCGGCACGCCGAACAGGAACACCGCGATCGCCACCGAGGCGCCCATTCCGCCCATCCCCAGCAGGAAATACGGGATCAGCTTGGCCAGCAGCACCTCGTTGATGGTGACCCGGGTGACCATCAGCGCTTCCAGCGTGCCGCGTTCCCATTCCCGCGCGATCACCAGCGCCGTTAGCAGCGCGCCGGTCAGGGTCATGATGACCGCGATCAGTCCGGGCACCAGATAGTCCCGGCTGTCCACCGCCGGGTTGAAGCGCACCTGCGGCTGGACCGAGAGCGCGATCGGCGGCGCGCGTCCCTGCGCGGTGGCCCGTTGGGTCAGCCAGTTCGCCCAGAGCTGCTGCACATAGCCCTCGATCAGCCGTGCGTCGTTGGCGTCCACCCCGTTGACGATCACCCCGATCGGGGCGTCGCCGCCGGCCTGGGCGCGGCGGGCGAAATCGCTCGTGAGCCAGACGATCGCCTGCACCCGGCGCGCGGCCATCGCACGCTCCGCCGCCTGGATGGTCAGGAAGCGGCGCGGGCGAAAGAATGGCGAATGGGCGAAGGCGCCGGTAAAACTGGCGGACAGCGCGCCCGGCCGCTGGACCACCAGCGCGACCGGAACGTTGCGCGCATCGAGCGAGACCCCGTAGCCGAAGATCAGCAGCAGCACCGCGGGCAGCAGGAAGGCGATCGCCAGCGCCGAGGGGTCGCGCCAGATCTGCAACGTTTCCTTGCGCAGCAGCCCGATCAGCCGACGCGATGCCGCGCCGCTCATGCCGCCTGTCCGATCACGGAGATGAAGGCGTCCTCCATCGTGGGGTCCGGCCGTTCGGCGGTGCGGGCGGTCTGCTTGATCGCCTCCGGCTCGCCCTCGGCCAGCACCCGGCCCTGCGCCATGATGACCAATCGATCGCAGTACTCCGCTTCCTCCATGAAATGGGTGGTCACCAGCACCGTCACCCCCTGTTCGGCGAGGGCGGCGATGCGACGCCAGAACTCCCGCCGGGCCAGCGGATCCACCCCCGAGGTGGGCTCGTCGAGAAACAGGATGTCCGGCTCGTGCATCAGCGCGCAGGCCAGCGCGAGGCGCTGCTTGTAGCCGAGCGGCAGGTCGCGGGCGGTCGCCTCGCGCAGGCCGCCGAGTTCGAACTCCGTCTCGGCCCAGGCGATGCGGGCGCTCCGGCGCGCCCCCGCCAGGCGATAGGCGCTGGCGAAAAAGCGCAGGTTCTGGGCCACCGACAGGTCGCCATAGAGCGAGAATTTCTGCGCCATGTAGCCGATCCGCGCGCGCGCCGGGGCCGCCGCCGTGCGCAGGTCGAACCCGGCGACGCGCAGGCTGCCGGCGGACGGCGGCAACAGCCCGCACAACATGCGGAAGGTGGTGGATTTGCCGGCGCCGTTGGCCCCCAGCAGGCCGAAAATCTCTCCGCGCGCGACCGCGAAGCTGACGTCATCGACCGCGGTGAAGCTGCCGAAGCGGCGGGTCAGATGGGCCACCGAGATGACCTCGCCGTTCGCCTCGACCTCGCGCCGGGGGGGAAGGTCGGACGGGGCTTGCGACCGGGCGGGCGACTGCCCGCGCAGCCGGGCGACGAACCCGTCCTCGAAACGGGGCGGCACCGGCCGCAGGGTCACCTCCGGCGGGGGTTCGGGAGGAGCGGCTGCCGCCATCACCACCCGCACGCCACTGCCCTGGATCACGGTGTCGATCACGCCCGGCAGACCGGCAAGCAGGGCCTGCAAGCGACGGCGCCCGAACCCGGCGGTGGCGCGGAAGCTGCGGCCGGCCATCGTCGCGGTGAAATCGGCGGGCGGCCCCTGGCCGAGCAGCCTGCCCTCATGCAGCAGCAGCACGTGCTCGCAGCGTTCGGCCTCGTCCAGATAGGCGGTGCTGAACAGCACCGTCATCCCCGCCGCCCGCGTCAGATGGTCGATGATCTGCCACAACTCCCGCCGCGACACCGGATCGACGCCCACCGTCGGTTCGTCCAGCAGCAGCAGTTCGGGCGGGCGCACCAGCGTGCAGGCGAGGCCGAGCTTCTGCTTCATCCCGCCCGACAGCCGCCCCGCCATGCGCGCGATGAAGGGGCCGAGCCCGGTCATGTGCAGCAGCTCGGCATAGCGCTCGGGCCGCTCGGACGGCGTCACGCCCTGCAGATCGGCGTAGAGATCGAGATTTTCGCGGACGCTGAGATCCTCGTAGAGGCCGAAGCGCTGAGGCATGTAGCTGATGGCATCTTTGGCCGCTTCCGGGGCGGCCACGATGTCGGAACCGGCCACCGTGACGGTGCCGGAATCCGGCGGCAGCACACCGGCGATCATGCGCA
>DAHWBL010000467.1 GCA_027323595.1 Acetobacteraceae bacterium
TGATCTGACCGAGTGCTGCGAGGTCGCGCGGCGGGGTGGTGGCGATGTCGCGCAGCACGCTGTCATGGAAGATCACATAAGTCGGCACGCCCTGGCTCTTGGCCTCGGCGCCGCGCCAGGCCCGGAGTGCCTCGAAAATACGGCTCTCCGGCGCGCTCAAAGCCGGCGCGGGCGCGGTGCCGCGCTCGGTGGCGCCGGCGCGGCCGCGTCGGGCCGGGGCAGGGGCGGCGGGAGCGCGCATCATCACCGTGCGTTCGCCGCGCAGGATGGGGCGGGCGCAGTCATTGACCAGCTCCAGGGTGGAAAAATTGCCGTCGATGCGCTGGTCCAGTGCGCCCTCGACGACCAGATGCCGCAGCATGGCGCGCCAGAAATCCCGCGTCTGATCGGCGCCGATGCCAAACACCGGCAGGCTCTCATGCTGCCAGCGGCGCACCGACTCGCTTGCCTCGCCGAGCAGCACGTTGATCACGTGCACCCCGCCGAAGCGCTGGCCGGTGCGATAGATCGCAGACAGCAGTTTTTGCGCCGGCACGGTGGCGTCGATCATCGCCGCCGGCTCGCGGCAATTGTCGCAATGGCCGCACTCCTGGCCAAGCTCCTCACCGAAACAGGCGAGCAGCGAGCGGGTGCGACAGCCGGCGGTCTCGGTGAGCGCGATCATGGTTTCGAGCCGGCCGCGCATCACCTGTTTCTGTGCGTCCGGAGCGGCGGAGATCGACAGGAAGTGGCGCGCGCGGACGATGTCGTCGGCGCCATAGAACAGGCGGGTCTCGGCGGGCAGCCCATCGCGCCCGGCGCGGCCGATCTGCTGATAGAACGCCTCGGGGCTGTCGGGCATGTCCAGATGCGCGACAAAGCGCACATCCGGTCGGTCGATGCCCATGCCGAAGGCGATGGTGGCGACCATCACGATTTCCTCGCCGGCGCGAAACCGGGCGAGCGCGTCGCGCTTGTGCTGCGACGGCAGCCCGGCGTGAAAGGCGATGGCCGTGGCGCCGTGGCCTTGCAGCCAGGCGGCGATGCGCTCGGTGCGGGCGCGCGAGCCGCAATAGACGATGCCGGTGCCGCCGGGATGGCGGGCGAGCAGCGCGCGCAACTGCGCGGTCTCACCGGATTTCGGTTCGGCGGCCAGATGCAGATTGGGCCGGTGGAAGCTCGCGGCGAACACCGCGGCGTCATCCAGCCCGAGGCAGGCGAGGATGTCGGCACGGGTGCGCGGGTCCGCGGTGGCGGTCAGCGCGATGCGCGGAACACCGGGGAAGCGCGCGCCAAGGCTCGCCAGCGCGCGATATTCGGGGCGGAACTCGTGCCCCCACTGGCTCACGCAATGGGCCTCGTCGATCGCCAGCAATGCCACCGGCAATTGCGCCAGCCGGTCGATCAATGAGGTGCCGAGCAGCCGCTCGGGCGACACGTACAGCAGATCGAGGCTGCCCTCATCGAGCCCGCGAAACACCGCGCGCTGCTCGGCCTGGTCCATCTCCGAATGCAGCGCGCCGGCGGCGATGCCGAGTTGGCGCAGGGCCGCGACCTGGTCGTCCATCAGCGCGATCAGCGGGCTGATCACGATGGCGGTGCCGGGCCGGCACAGGGCGGGGATCTGGTAGCAGATGCTCTTGCCGCCGCCGGTGGGCATCAGCACCAGCGCATCGCCGCCGGCGACGACGTGCTCGATCACCGCCTGCTGCTGGCCACGAAAGGCGGGATACCCGAACACCTGGCGCAGGAGTTCGAGCGGCGGCGCGCCGGGCCGGCTCGCCGCGCGCCCGGGCGCGTTCGGCGACGGCGCGAGGTGGTTCACTCCCGGCCGCTTTTAATCGACGTTGCCATCACCCATCAGCGGCCTGATGTGGCCGATCAGCTTGTTGTTCTTCAGCTCGGCTTCGGTCGCGGTGAAATTCTTGATCAGCAGGGTGCTGTAGTCGCCATGCTGGGTCATCGTGTTGTTCTCGACGATGATCTGCGACGTCTTCTGGGTGATGCCTTCCTCGCCGACCATGATGGCGGCGGTGTGGTTCTGCGATTTCGGGCCTTTTTCGATGGTGTTGCCGCGCGCGATCAGCGAGCCGCCATTGGGGATGTCGATCTGATAGCTGGAGGTGCCGGTGGGGCCATCCTCGATGTCGCAATCGATGACTTCGGTCGCCTTGGCGCGCGACTTGATCGCGTGGCCCTCGCGCGTGTTGAAGAATTTGCTGTTTTCCACGGTCAGCTTGTCGATGACGCCGACATAGACGCCGTGGCCGCAACTGCCCTCGCAGGTGCCGTTCTTGGTGAACAGGCTGTCCTTGATCACCATGGTGGCACCCGGCCAGGCGCCCATCAGGATGCCGTTCTGGTTGTTATCGAAATGCACCCGCTCGACGAGCAGGCTCTGGCCCTCGCCGCGGATGCCGGCACCGTTGAAATCGGCGACGCGGGCGCGTTGCAGCGTGAGGTCGCTGATCGTGATGTGCTCACCCACGGTGATCAGGATCGCCTTGCCGCCGCAGGTCTTGTCGGTGAACACGGTCTTGTCCATGCCGGCGCCGATGATGGTGATGTTGTTCGAGGCGATCGAGGCGCAGTCGAAATATTCGCCGGCATCGATCTTGATGGTGTCACCGTCCGAGACCTTGTCGATCGCGGCGCTGAGGGTTTTGTACTGCTGGTTCTCGCCGACCAGCAGGGTGGCCGCGGCGGCCGGTCGGGCCAGCATTGGGGCGGCGAGCAGCGTGAGCAGAGCCGCGGACCGGCAGAGCGTGTTGTTCATCGCGAATCCCCTGATTGACGCCATCTGTCTAGCCCATCGGGCGGGCCGGGAAAACCCGACGTTGCGGTGCGCGCGCGAACATATTACCAGCGCGGTCGATGCGCGCGCCGCTCACCCTGCTGCATGTGTTCCCCACGTTCGCGTTTGGCGGGGTGCAGGTGCGTTTTTGCGCGCTCGCCAATCATTTTGGCCGGCGCTACCGCCACCTGGTCGTCGCGCTGGACGGCGACACCGCCTGTGCGGCCCGACTCGACCCCGGACTGGATGTCGCCTTCCCGCCCGTCCAGATGACCAAGAACGACACCCGCGGCAACGTGGCGCGGTTTCGCGCGGCACTCGCGCAATGGCGGCCCGATGGGCTGATCACCTCCAACTGGGGCTCGATCGAGTGGGACATGGCGCGCGCGCTGCCCGGGGTGGGCCGGCGGCCGTTTCACGTGCATGTCGAGGATGGGTTCGGCCCCGAGGAGCGCGACCGGCAATTGCCGCGGCGGGTGCTGACCCGGCGGCTGGTGCTGCGGCGCTGCATCACCGTGCTGCCGTCGCGGCGGTTGTGGGACATCGCGACCGGCATCTGGCGGCTGCCCGAGTCGCGGCTGCGCTATATCCCCAACGGCGTCGATCTGGCGCGCTTTGGCGGCGATCCGCCGCCGCCGCCGTGGCAGCAGGATGGCCGGCCGGTGGTGGGCACCGTGGCCGCGCTGCGGCTGGAGAAGAACCTCGCCCGCCTGGTGCGCGCCTTCGCCGTCGCGCGCGCGGCCACGCCGGCGCGGCTGGTGATCGTGGGCGACGGCAATGAGCGCGCCGGGCTGGAGAGGCTGGTGGGCGAAACCGGGCTTGGCGGCGACGTGATCTTCACCGGCCATATGTCGGACCCGCGCGCCGCGCTGCGGAATTTCGACGTGTTCGTGCTGAGTTCGGACACCGAGCAGATGCCGATGTCGGTGCTGGAGGCGATGGCGAGCGGTTTGCCGCTGGCCAGCACCGATGTGGGCGATGTGCGCGCGGTGCTGTCGGCGCAGAACGCGAAACTGATCGTGCCGCGCGATGATGCCGCACTGGCCGGGGCGATCGGTGAGCTGCTGGGCAACCCGGCGCTGCGCGATGCGGTGGGGCGGGCCAACCGGGCGCGCGCGGCGGCCGATTTCACCGAAGGCGGCATGTTCGCCGCCTGGCAGAAGGTGTTCGACGGGCTGGCGTGAGCGCGCGGCGCCTACCAGACCCCGCGCGTGTCGATGACGATCTTGCCCTGAAGCCGGCCGCGATCGACCTGGCGGAAGCCCATGTGATCGACCAGCAGCAGCACGATGTCGGCATCGGCCAGCGCGCGGTCGAAATCCTCAAGGCGGGCGCCGACCGCTGCCAGCTCCGCCGGCAATCTGGCGATGTGCGGCTCGACCACGGCCAGATCGGCGAAACCCGCCTCGCCGAGCAGGCGCACCACATCGACCGCGGGGCTCTCGCGCAGATCGTCGACGTCGCGCTTGTAGGACAGGCCCAGGCAGGCGATCACCGGGCGGGCGATGGCGATGGCGGCGGCGGCGGCGCGCACCTGGTCGCGGATCTGGCCGGGACGGGCGTCGTTGATCAGCCGCGCCTGGGTGATCAGCCGGGCCTGCTCGGGCGCGGAGGCGACGATGAACCACGGGTCCACCGCGATGCAGTGCCCGCCCACCCCTGGTCCGGGTTGCAGGATGTTGACCCTGGGATGCAGGTTGGCCATCGCGATCAGCTCCCACACATTGATCGACAGCGTGTCGCAGATGTTGGCGAGCTCATTGGCGAAGGCGATGTTGACGTCGCGGAAGGCGTTCTCCGAAAGTTTGGCGAGCTCGGCGGTGCGCGCGGTGGTCAGCCGGCAGTCCCCGCGCACGATGACTTTGTAAAGCGCGAGCGCGCGCTGGGCGCATTTGCGGGTCATACCGCCGATCACCCGCGCGTTGTTCACCACCTCTTCGAGGATGCGGCCGGGCAGCACCCGTTCGGGGCAATGCGCGATCTGCACGTCGGCGAGGTCGCCGCGGTCCTGCGGGAAACCCAGATCGGGGCGCAGTTCGGCAAGGATGGCGGCGATGCGTTCGGTGGTGCCGACCGGCGACGTGCTTTCCAGGATCACCAGATTGCCGGCGGCCAGCACCGGGGCGATTTCGCGCGGGGCGGCCTCGACATAGGAGATGTCGGGCCGGGCGGCGATGCCGTGGCCGGTGATCGGGGTGGGTACTGCGATGATGAAGGCGTCGGCCGGTTCGGCGTCGAGGGTGGCGCGCAGCGCGCCGGCTTCGACCACCCGGCGCACCAGCGCGTTGAGATTTGGCTCGCCGAAATGCGGTCGGCCGCGATTGATGCTGTCCACCGCGGCCTTGTTGATGTCCACCCCGACCACCTCGATGCCGTTGGCGGCGAACACCGCGGCGGTGGGCAGGCCGATATAGCCCAGGCCGATGACGGCGATGCGATGAATGTCGTTCATGACAGCAAAGCCTCGATGATCCGGCGCGCGGCCTGGCCGTCGCCATAGGGGTTGTGGGCGACGCTCATGGCCGCATAGGCCGCAGGATCGTCGAGCAGGAGGGTTGCCTCGGCGACCAGGCGCTCGGTGCTGGTGCCGACCAGGCGCACCGTGCCGGCGGCGACCGCCTCGGGCCGCTCGGTGGTGTCGCGGGTGACCAGCACCGGCTTGCCGAGCGAGGGGGCTTCTTCCTGCACACCGCCTGAATCCGTGATGATGAGCGTCGCGCGGCGCATCAACTGCACGAACGGCAGGTAATCGAGCGGGCCGATCAGATGGATGTTGGGCGCGTCACCCAGCGCCCGGGCGGCGGCCTCCTGCACGATCGGGTTCAGATGCACCGGATAGACGATCTGCACGTCGTCGCGCCGGGCCAGGATGCGCAGGCCACGGGCGACGCGATCGAGCCCGCCATCGAAGCTTTCGCGCCGGTGTCCGGTGACCAGCAGCAGCCGGCGGCCAGGGGCGAGCGGTGGCAGGGCGGCATCGATGGCGGCGGCGCGGGCGGGGTTGGCATCCAGGATCGCCACCGCGTCGAACAATGCGTCGATCACGGTGTTGCCGGTGACGGTGATGCGATCGGCGTGCACGCCCTCGGCCAGCAGATTGGCGCGGGCGGCCTGGGTGGGCGGGAAATGCAGGTCGCACAGGGCGGTGGCCAGGCGGCGGTTCATCTCCTCGGGCCAGGGCGCGAACACATCGCCGGTGCGCAGGCCGGCCTCGACATGGCCGACCGGCACGCCGGCGTAAAACCCGGCAAGCGCGGCGGCGAAGGCGGTGGTGGTGTCGCCCTGGACGAGGATGCGGTCGGGGCGCAGCTCGGCCAGGACCGGCGCCATGCCTTCGAGAACGGCGGTGGTGATGTAGGTGAGGCCCTGGCCGGCGCGCATCAGGTCGAGGTCGCGGTCGGGGCGGATGGCGAACAGTTCCAGCACCTGGTCCAGCATCTGCCGGTGCTGCGCGGTGACGCAGACCAGCGGCGTGATGCCGGGGTGAGCGGCCAGGGCGCGCACCACCGGCGCCATCTTGATGGCCTCGGGCCGTGTTCCGAACACGGTCATGACGCGCATGTCAGCGCGTGCCGGCGAGCGCCGTGGGAATGGCGCCGAGCAGCGCGGTCTGATGTTGCAGGAAATCGGCGAGCACCCGGCGGGCGTCCTCGCGGTCCTCCGCGCGGGCGAACAGGCGGGGTTGCAGACCCACCGCGATCAGCAGCGGCGGCGCGTTGCCGCCGAGCAGATTGTTGCGCGCCTGCTCCAGCCGGGGCGTGAGCCCGCCCGCCGATGGGGTGCCGTCGATCCACAGCGCCGAGGCGGTCAGCCGTGGCGGCTCACGCAGCTCCACCAGGCGCCAGGCCGAGGGGCTGGCGCCGGGAACCGACAGGCCGGAGGTGGCGGCGTCGGCGGCGTTGGTCTCACCGGTGGCATCGCGCATGGCGTGCGTCACCGCCGACCAGGTGGCCCGTGCCGGCAGCGCGCGCACGCGTGCATCCAGCCGCGCCTGACCGCAGACGAAATGCTGCACGCCCGGCGAGGCGGGGGCCGATGCGTCGGTCTGGCATTCCGCGGTGGCGACGAACGGCGGCAGCGTGAGCACCGGCGCGGCATGGACAGCGTCGTCGAGCATCTGGCTCGCCAGCGGCGCCGCGGCGGCCGGAACCAGGGCCGCGAGCAGCACGCTCACCGCCATGGCGGGGCGCGTCGCGGGCAGCGGCGAGGGTGCGGCGCGCCGAACCGGGGCGGGGGTGGTGTCCTGGCGGAACGGCAGGCCGGCGAGGATCAGCAGCAGGATGACGAAGGAGAAGAATATCCAGCCATAGATTAGATGGTCGGCGGCGGCCGCCTCCGCGCTGCCGATCAGGTGGCCGAGCACGACGATGCCGAGCGCGCGCAGGCCGTTGGCGAAGATCGGGATCACGCAGGCCGCCGCGATGAAGGCGATGCGCCGGCCGGGGCTGCGGTAGATGGTGCAGGCATAAACCACCGCGAAAGCGACCGCCGCGATCAGGAAGCGCAGCCCCGCGCAGGCCTCGGCGACATAGAACACGCCTTCGGGAATCTCGATGGTGAAGGCATCGACGTAATTTGGGATGCCCAGGACATTGAGCCCGGTTTCGACGAAGTCCGCGGTCACGTGCTGCAATGCCGGGGTCAGAAAGGCACCGAACGGCACCAGGAAAAACAGATACAGCAGCGGCACCGCGAGAGCCCGATACAGCCGCCAGCCCAGCATGCAGAGCAGGAAAATCTCGGCGAAGCAGAGCAACGCGAGCTGGCGCCCCTCCATCAGCCCGAGCCGCTCGGCGACGAACCAGGCGCCGGCGATCGGGATGGCCAGCAGCGCTGGCCAGGCCACCGGGCGGGGGCGCAGGCCGGCGATCTGGTCGCGCCGCTCCCAGCCCAGCCACAGCGCGATCGGGATCACGAAATAGCAATGGCCATAGGCGGTGCTGTCATACCAGACGGCGAGCGCGGCGCTGACCTCGGTGCGAAACATCAGCAGCAGGGCGGCGAGCCCGGCGGCGATCAGCACCGCCATGCGCACACCCTCGCCGTCGCGGGCGGTGCGCGGCCGGCTGTCCATCGTGGTGGCGTCCATTGGCATAAACTCCAGGGCTCAGCGGTGTGGTCGCGTGCGCCTGCTCAACCGACACCGCGCACGATGTGCGGGCCGAGCAGATTGGCGATCGGCAGCGGCAGCTTTTTCCAGCCGGCGATGAACAGCCGGTATTTCGGGTTGAGCGGGTTGTGATCGGGGATGGTGGCGCCGGGCGCGAGGGGAAAGCGGTAGTCGAGCGGGGCCGGCGTGAAGCCCCAGTTTTTCTTGAAGGAAAATGAGCCGGTGCCGAGCTTGCTGCGGCCATAGTCGAACAGCCGGCACCCCCGCGCGGCGGCGCGGCGCATCACGTCCCAATACATGAAATCATTGGCATGGCAGTTCCTGGCCGATGCGGTTCCGCCGCCATAATAGGGCAGGACCTCGTCGCGCCAGTAGAAATTCATCACCGCGGCCACCGGATTGTCACCGTCGAGGATTTCCACCACGTCCATGCTGTCGCGAAAAATCTCGGCCAGGACCCGGAAATAGCGTCGCGAAAAGACCGGGGTGCCGAGATTGCGCACGCTCTCGGCATAGATCGCATGCAGCCGATCGACCCCGCCGGTCACCCGGCCGGTGAGCCCGTGCTCGATGCCCTTGCGCACCACCGCGCGCTGCTTGCGCGGGATCGCCTTGAGGTTGGCGTCGTCATCGGCGCCGATCGGCTTGCGGAAGGTGACGTAGAGGTCGGTCTTGGCCGGCCACAGCGCCGGGTCCAGCCAGTCCGCCGGCGGCTGGTCGCGCAGGCGCAGTTCGAGCGCGGGCATGCGGGCCGCGCGCATCCGTGCCTGGCCGGCGTCCAGCAGGGCGGCGAAGCTCTGCTGGTCCGCCGCGAGCGGCCCGCCATAGACGCAAAATGGAAGCGAGATCAGGCTTTTGCCGAACAGCGGGCTGCGCACCTCGGCAAGCGGCAGTACCCCGGTGATCGACCCATCGCGCTCGGCGAACAGGAAATGGGTGCGGTGGCCAAAGCCCGCCTCGATCACGCGCCGCCAGTCGGCGCGGTGAAAGAAGGTGCCATCCGGGTGGGTGCCGACGAAGCGGTCCCACGCGGCGGCCGCGTCGGCGTGGTCCTCAAGACTGCGGATGGTGATCGGCATGGGCAAACGCGGTTCAGTGCAGGGTCGGGTGGGCGCGCGGGCAGGCAAGCTCGGCGGCGAACACATGGTCCATCCGGTCCCAGGCGAAATCATGCAGCAGGGCGGCGAGGCGCGGTGCGGTGCGGTGCAGATTGAGGTAGTGGCGAAACCGCGACAGCCGGCTGGGCAGGGCCACGCGCGGCTGGCCGGGATCGACCTCCCACGGGTGAATGTAGAAAATTCCAGGTGCTTCCTCGGCTTTTTGGAAGCGGCGCAGGTTGGCGGCGAAGATGGCGTAGGGCAGCAGGCGGAAATAGCCGCCGCCGGAGGCGGGGATGTTGCGCCCGACCCGGCGCACCGTGGTCATCGGAAATTCCCACAGCGCGCCATCGGCGACACGGTGGGCAAAGCGCGGCGCGTCCGGCGCGCCATACAGATCATGCCGCACCGGATAGGTGGAGGAGCTGTAGCGGTGGCCGGTTTCGGCCAGGATCTCGTAGGCCCAGGGGGTGCGGGCGCTGATCGAGAAGGTGGGCGCGCGATAGCCGATCACCGCCACGCCGCCGGCATCTTCGAGCAGCCCGCGCGCGCGCAGCAGGTCGGCGCGAAATTCCTCCGGGCCGAGCGTGTGGACCTGCTGGTGGAAATAGCCGTGGCTGGCAAGCTCGTGGCCGGCATCGACGATGCGGCGGATCAGCGCGGGATGGCGCTCGGCGACCCAGCCCAGGGTGAAGAAAGTGCCGTGGCTGCCGGCATCGGCGAACAGCGCGAGCAGGCGCTCGGTGTTGGCCTCCACGCGGCGGGGGATGTCGTCCCAGGTGGCGCGCGCGATGGTGTCGGCCATCACCTGGACCTGAAAGTAATCCTCGACATCGACGCTGAGCGCATGGGTGCGCGGCGCGACGGCGATGTTCATGGCTGCTCGCCGCTGGCGATGGCCAGGATGCGCTGAAGCATGCGTTCCTGGCGCGCGCTCTGCGCCTCCAGGGCGGCGATGCGCGGCGCGAGCGTGGGGGGCTCCTCGGCGGTGAAGGCGGCGCGGATCGCCGCCAGCCCGGAGGCGGCTTGGGTGGCGGCGGAAGCGGCCCCGGCTTCCAGATCGTTGTCGAGTTCGGCGGCGGTGGTGCGCACCATTTCGGCGGTGATCTGGTCGCTGGCTTCGAGCGCGCCGAGCAGCATCACCCGACCGGAGAGCCGGTTGATCCGGCGCGGAATGCCGCCGGTGGCGGTGAACACCGCGTCGAAGGCGTCGTCATGCCAGCGTGGCCGGTCGATCCAGCCGGCGGTGGCAAGCCGATGGCGGATATAGTCGCGGGTTTCGTCGTTGCTGAGCGGGCCCAGATGGTAGGATGCGAGCACCCGTTGGCGCAGTTGGTCAAGCTCGGGGCTGGCGAGGATTTTGCGGAATTGGGGTTGCCCCAGCAGGATGGTCTGCAACGAGGCGCGGCCGCCCTCGGTGATGTTGGAGAGCATGCGCAGCTCCTCGATCGCGGGGATCGGCAGGTTCTGCGCCTCATCGACCACCAGCAGACAGCGCCGGCCGGCGGCGCGCTGGTCGCGCAGCACATCCTCGAAGCGCAGCAGCATCGCCGCCTTGCTCTGGCCCTCGGGCTCGATGCCGAAGCCGGCCATGGCGAGACGGAACAGATCCTCGGCCGAAAGCTGGGTGGTGTTGATGCGCGCGACGACATAGGCGCGCCGATCGAGCTGGGTCAGCAGGCGCTCGATCAAGGTGGTCTTGCCGGCGCCGACCTCGCCGGTGACGACGATGAAGCCCTCGGCCTGGGCGAGGCCGAAGGTGAGATGGGCGATGGCGCGGCTGTGCTGGCTGCTGCCGTAGAAGAAGCGCTGGTCCGGCGTGAGCTGGAACGGCGGCCCGGAAAGCCCGTAAAATTTCTCGAACATCGCCGCCTCAGAAGCTTTTGCGCACGCCGACCAGGACCAGGGCCATGGAGAGCGGCGGCAGATAGGCCTGGCCGTAGGTGGCCCCGGACTCGATGTTGTCGGTGTAGCTGGCACGGAAGAATGCGGAAAGAGTCTCTGACAGGGTCTTGTTGATGTTGAAGCCGATGGTGGCGAAGCTGGTGGT
>DAHWBL010000489.1 GCA_027323595.1 Acetobacteraceae bacterium
AGCGCATCCGTGCCATCTTCGAGCATGTGCGCCCCGAGCTGGTGTTTCATGCCGCGGCACTGAAGCATGTGCCCATGGTCGAGGCGAACCCGATGGAGGGCATGCTCACCAACGCCGCCGGCACGCTCAACGTCGCCGACGCCGCGCGCGCCACCGGTGCCGCGGCGATGGTGTTCATCTCCACCGACAAGGCGGTTAATCCGTCCAGCCTGATGGGTGCCTCCAAGCGGCTTGCCGAGATGTATTGCCAGGCGCTCGACATCGCCGCGTGCACGAGCCCCGCGCCGGCGATGCGCTGCATCACCGTGCGTTTCGGCAATGTGCTGGGCAGTACCGGCTCGGTGGTGCCGCTGTTCCGCCGCCAGCTCGCCCGCGGCGGCCCGCTCACCGTCACGCATCCCGACATGCAGCGTTATTTCATGACCGTGCGCGAGGCGGTCGGGCTGGTGCTTGAGGCCTCGGTGGTCGGCCTTGCCGGTGCGGCGCTGCCCGGCGGGCGCGATGGCGGCATTTTCGTGCTCGACATGGGGCCGCCGGTGAAGATCGTCGATCTGGCGCGGCGCATGATCCGGCTTGCCGGGCTGGTGCCCGGGCGTGATGTGGAAATTCGTTTCACCGGCCTGCGCCCTGGCGAAAAACTATTCGAGGAATTGTTCCATGGGCACGAGCCGCCGGTGCCCACCGGCCATCCGGGCCTGCTGATGGCTGCCCCGCGCACCGCCGACCCGGCCATCGTCGGCCGCGCCATCGAGGAGATCGCCATCGCCTGCCGCGCCGGCCAGACCCGCCTTGCCTTCGAGATGCTGGGCCGTCTGGTGCCGGAATTCGATCATAATCCCGGCGGAGTGGCGACCACCGCCCGCGCCTGACCACAGGAGCCATGATGACCGACACATCTTCCCGCGCGCCGATCGCCTTTCTCGATTTGCGTCCGCAGCGCGCGCGCATCGAGGCCGCGTTGCGTGCCCGGCTCGATAAGATTCTCGAAAGCTGCCAGTTCGTGCTCGGCCCTGATGTCGTCGAGCTGGAAGCCCGCCTCGCCGCGTTCTGCGGTGCGCGCCATTGCGTCGCCGTCAGCTCCGGCACCGACGCGCTGCAGATCGCGCTGATGGCCGACAATATCGGCCGTGGCGATGCCGTGTTCATCCCGGCCTTCACCTACACCGCGACCGCCGAGGTTGCGACGGTGCTGGGCGCCACCCCGGTTTTCGTCGATATCGAGCCCGCCACCTTCCAGATCGACATCGCCAACCTGCGTGCGCGCATCATCGAGGTTCGCGACGCCGGCAAGCTGCGCCCGCGCGCCATCATGGGCGTGGACCTGTTCGGCCAGCCGGCGGACTGGCCCGCCATCAACGCGCTCGCCACCGAGTTCGGCCTCGTCACCATCGATGACGCCGCGCAGTCCTTCGGCGCCAGCCTGCACGGCAAAATGCTGGGCGGCATGGCGCACGCCACCGCCACCAGCTTCTTCCCGTCCAAGCCGCTCGGCGCCTATGGCGATGGCGGCGCGCTGTTCACCGACGACGACGCCCGCGCCGCGCTGTTTCGCAGCCTGCGCAGCCACGGCGAGGGCGCGCAGCGGTACGAGGTGCTGCGCACCGGCATGAACGGGCGGCTCGACACCATCCAGGCGGCGGTGCTGCTGTGCAAACTCGATGTGTTTGCCGACGATCTTGCCGCGCGTGCCGCCATTGCCGATCTGTATGATCGCCGTCTCGCCGGCGCGGTGCAAATTCCCGCGCGCGTGCCGAACAGCACCAGCGCCTGGGCGATCTATTCCATCCTGCTGCCCGACCAGCCCACCCGCGACCGCCTCGCCGCCGCCCTGCGCGCGGACGGTGTGCCGAGCGCGATCTATTACCCCAAGCCGCTGCACCATCAGCCCGCCTATGCGGCGCTGCATGACGGCGCGGCGCTGCCGGTGTCGGAAACCATCGGCGGACGCATCCTCGCCCTGCCGCTCTATCCGGACCTGCCGCATGCCGACGCCGAGCGCATCTGTGACGCGGTGCTCGCCAATCTTTGAGGAAAAATATCAGAACTCCCGCAGCACGCCGCGCAGGTCGGTGCCTTCATAGGCGCTGCGCACCACCCCGCGGCGTTGCAGCGCGGGCACCAGTCCCTCGGTGATCTCGGCGATGTAGCGCCGGCTCACCCGATGGAACGGTGCCTTGATCAGGAACCCGTCGCCGCCCACCGCCTCCATCGCCGCGGCCATCTGGTCGGCCACCGTCTCGGGCGAGCCGATCAGCTCGATCGATGAGGTGGTGCCGCCATCACGCACCAGTTGGCGCAGCGTCTTGCCGCTGCCCCACTGGCAGAATTTGTCGAGCGAACCGCTCTCGCCATTGGTGGTGAGGTGCGGCAGTTCGCGGTCCAGGTCGTATTGCGAGAAATCGATGTCGGTGAACGAGCCGTACAGCGCCAGCGCGCGCTTGACGAATTCATCCGATCCAGTGACCCGCTCGAACTTTGCCATCGCCTCGGCGTCGGTCTCGGCCAGCACCGGGGCGGCGAGGAAGAACACCTTGATCTCGTCGGGGTCGCGCCCGATCGCGGCGGCGCGGGCGCGAATGTCGTCGCGGTAGGCCTTCATCCCGGCCACGCCATTGGCGGTGGCGATGATCGAATCCGCGTGCCGCGCGGCGAACGCGCGCCCGGTCGGTGATCCGCCGGCCTGCACATAGGTGCAGCGCCCGCCTGGCTGCGGCGCGGTGTTGAGCGGCCCACGACAGGAAAAATATTTTCCCTTGAAATGGATCGGTCGCACCTTGTCATGATCGGCATAGACGTCGCGCGCGCGGTCGATCACGATCGCGTCGGGGTCCCATGAGCCGAACAGAAGATTGACGACCTGCATGAATTCCTCGGCCATCTCGTAGCGCAGCTCGCGCGGCGGCAGTTCGTCCATGCCGAAATTCTGCGCCGCCGTGTCCTCGCCGCTGGTGACGATGTTCCAGCCGAAACGCCCGCCGGCGATGTGGTTCAGCGTGGCGCACAGCCGCGCCAGCAGGAACGGCGGATAGGCCATGGTGGACAGCGTCGCGACCACGCCCATGCGCGTCGTGGCGGTGCCGATCAACGCGGCGAGCGGCGCGGGGTCATGCTTGGGCGCCATGATCGCCGCCTTCAGATAGGCCTGCGTGGTGCCGCCATAGGCTTCCGACAGCATCAGCGTGTCTTCGAGCATGATGTAGTCAAAGCAGGCCCGCTCCAGCGCCTGCGCCATCTCGACATAAAAGCGCCCGTCCCAGGGCTGCCCGCCATTGCCGAACGGCTCGTTCCATTCGTCGGCGGCAAAGTTGGTGAACCAGGCGAGATGGAATTTGCGCGTCATCGGGCGGACCTCCGGTCGTGGAACCATCGGTCCCGCAAGAAGCGCGCCAATTCTGGTGCGGTTATGCCGGTACCGGCACGCGCGCGAGCAGTGCGGCGATCTCAGGCCGGCAGGAGCCGCAGCCGGTGCCCGCGCGCGTGGCCGCACCGACCGCGGCCACATCGTCCGCGCCGGCCGCGATCGCGCCGGTGATCGCCGCACTGTCCACACCATGGCAGATGCACACCGACGCGGATGCCGCCGCCGCCCCCGGTGGCGCGCCGGCCAACAGCGCCGCGCGCTCGCCTGGCGCCACCGCCGTGCCGATGCGCCCGGCCAGCCAGTCCCGCGCGGGCAGCAACGGTGCGGGGCCGACGAACAGCACCATCCGCAAGATGCCTTGCCTGATCAGGGCGATTCGGAACCGCCCGGCATGCGCGTCGCACAGGCGCGGCGCGCTCGCCGGCAGATCGAGCCGCTCGACCAGCCGGGCGAACGCCGCTTCGGGTTGTTCCGGCCCGGCGAGTTCGTGCCGCCACACGCCGCCCGGCTGGGCGATCAGCGCGCACCATGGGGCAAGCGATGGGCGCGCGGTGTCGGCGAGCAGAAAGCCGAACCAGCCCGCCGGCCAGGGCGAGAGCGCCACCGGCGTATGTTTGAACTCCGGCTGGCCGCTGAGCGGATCGACAAAATCATTGACCACGTCATTGATCCGCCCCTGCGCGCACAACGCGGCGGTCCAGTGCATCGGCGCGAACAGCTCGCCGCGCCGCTGCCCGCGATCATGGCGCACCCGCAGCACCGCGGCACCTTCGCGGCTGCCGACCCGCGCGAGCGCGCCGTCGATGAGCGCGCAGTCATCGGGATGCACCGCCACGAACGGCTCGCCGACATGCGCCATCAGCCGCGGCACCAGCCCGGTGCGCGTCATGCCGTGCCATTGATCGCGAATGCGTCCGGTGTTGAGCAGGAAAGGAAACTCCGCATCCGTCCGGCCCGCGGGCGGGCGTGGTGACACCGCCACCATCCGCGTCGGTGCGGCCCCCCCGGCAAGCCGCGCGGGCGCCGGCCCCTCCGCCGGGCAGGGCCAGCGGGTCGGGCCGAGCGCGTCATAGGCCGCGTCGGAGATCGCGGCGAGCGAGGAGATGTCGAAAACCCGAGCCCCGTCATTGCGAAAACCGGACAGCGCCGCATGCTCGCGAAAAATATCCGCCGGGCCCCGCCAGGAAAACGCCGCGCCATGGCCCATCCGCGCCGCCACCTGCGCGATCGCCCACCAGTCCGCCCGTGCCTGTCCGGGCGCGGGACGAAAGGCGCGCTGGCGGCTGATCATGCGTTCGCTGTTGGTGACGGTGCCGTCCTTCTCGCCCCAGCCCAGCGCCGGCAACTGCACATGCGCGAAGCCCAGCGTGTCGGAGTTCGCTGAAACTTCCGAAACGGCGACGAAATCGCACGCCGCCAGAGCGGCCCGCGCGGCGGCCGCGCGCGGCAGCGAAAACGCCGGATTGGTGCCGATGATCCACACCGCGCGCACCTCCCGCCGCCCGATCGCGTCGAACAGTTCCACCGCTTTCAGCCCCGGCCGGAGCGCCAGACCAGGTGCCTGCCAGAACTGCGCGAGCAGCGCGTGATCGCCCGGCCGGTCCCATTCCAGATGGGCGGCAAGCATATTCGCCAGCGCCCCGGTCTCGCGCCCGCCCATCGCGTTCGGCTGTCCGGTCACCGAGAACGCGGTCGCGCCCGGCTTGCCGATTCTGTTGCTGCCGACATGCACGTTCAGGATCGCCGTCACCTTGTCGGTGCCCGAGCTGGACTGATTGACCCCCTGGCTGAACAGGGTCACCGCGCGCGGTGTGGCGGCGAACCAGTCAAAAAACCTTGCGACGTCGCCTTGGGCCAGATCGCAGGCGGTGGCGACCGAGGCGATGTCGGGCATGGCCGCGCGCGCCGCGGCCACGGCCTCGCCATCGGCATACGCGCCGAGCTGGCCGAGGTCGGCGAGATGGCTGAGCAGGCCACAGAAAAGCGCGACATCGCTGCCCGGCCGCAGCGGCAGATGCAGGTCCGCGTCCTGGCATGTCGCGGTGCGGCGTGGGTCGATCACCACCAGTCGCCTGGCCGGGTCGGCGGCGCGCGCGGCGACGATGCGCTGATACAGCACCGGATGACACCAGGCGGTGTTGGAGCCGACCAGGATCAGCAGGTCGGCGGCTTCGAGATCGTCGTAGATCCCCGGCACGATATCCTCGCCGAACGCGCGCCGATGCCCCGCCACCGCGCTGGCCATGCACAGCCGCGAATTGGAATCGATGTTGGCGGTGCCGAGGAAGCCCTTGGCGAATTTGTTGGCTGCATAATAATCTTCGGTGAGCAACTGGCCCGAAACATAGAGCGCGACCGAGTTCGGGCCGTGTCGGGCGATGGTGTTGGTGAACGCCGCGGCGATGCGGTCGAGCGCGGGGCCCCAGCCGGAGCGCGCACCGTCCAGGTGTGGTTCCAGCAGGCGGCCTTCGAGGCCCAGGGTTTCGCCCAGGGCCGCGCCCTTGCTGCACAGCCGTCCCGCGTTCGCCGGGTGCGCGGGGTCGCCGTGCAGCGTGCCATCGGGTTGCGCCACCACCCCGCAGCCGACGCCGCAATACGGGCAGGTGGTCCTAATAGACATCGCGGCGGTAGCGTCCCTGCCGCGCCAGGGCAACGATCCAGTCCTGTGCCTGATGTTCGCTGAGTTTTCCCTGTCGCATCGCGATCCGGCGCAGTGCGGCGTCCACGTCGCGTGCCATTCTGGTGGCGTCGCCGCAGACGTAGAAATACGCGCCATCCTGCAACCAGCGCCACAGATCGTCAGCGGCCTCGATCATCCGGTCCTGGACGTAGAGCTTGGCTTTCTGGTCGCGCGAGAAGGCGAGATCAAGCCGCGCGAGCGTGCCGTCGGCGAGCCAGGCTTCCAGCTCCGGCCGGTAGAGAAAATCATCCGCGCGGGTGCGATCACCAAAGAACAGCCAGGCGCGGCCGCGCTGCGCGTGCACCGCGCGATGCTGAAGAAAGGCGCGGAACGGCGCGATGCCGGTGCCCGGACCCACCATGATGATCGGCGTCGACGGATCGTCGGGAAGGCGAAAATGGCTGCTCTGCACATGCGCCATCACCGGGCCATGGCCGATCGCGCGGTCGCCGAGGAAGCCGCTCGCCACGCCTGCGCGCGCGCGCCCCCGACGCGTGTCGCGCACCACCGACACGCACAGATGCACCTCGCCAGGGGCCGCATCCGGCGCGGAAGCGATCGAGTACAGCCGTGGCTGCAACGCCGGCAGGCTGCGCGCGAGGTCCGCCACCGGCGGGCGGGCGCTGTCGAAAACACTGAGCAGATCGAGAAGATCGCCATCCTGCGGGGCGGCATCGTCGTCGCCGTCCGACAGCGCGCGCAGCGCCTTCGCCTGTGCCGGGTTGCTCGCCGCCATCGCCAGCAGGTCGGTGGTGCGATCGAGCGGGCGCGCGATCGCCAGATGCGACCCGAACGCATCGCGCAGCGGGCGCATCTGCCCGTCCGGGCAGGGCACCAGCTCCTCGCCGGACAAACCAAGCGCTGCGATGCAGCCGTCGACCAGCGCCGGATCGTTGGGTGCCGCAAGGCCCAGCGAATCGCCGGGCAGATAGGTCAGTCCGGAATCGGAAAGATCGAGCACGACATGGCGCACGTCCTTGTCCGAGCCAGACCCGGTCAATCGATGCGACTTCGTGACGACAACGGCGCGCCCCTTCGGCTCGGCCGCGACGCTCACCAGCGCGGGTGCCGCGACCGCGGGGGCGTCGGCCAGCAGCGCCTTCAGCGCCCGCATGGTTTCCTTGCCGCCAGGCACGCACAGCGACGCGCTGGTTTCGCGCCCCTCGGCGAGCGCCTGGGAATAGGTTTCGCACAGGTGGCCGCACTGGCCGCAATCAAGCTGCGCCATCGCCGCCATCAGCCGCCGCGCGAGCGGGCGCCCCTCGGCCAGCGCCTGCCGCTCGGTGAGCGACAGCGCGGGATCATGCCAGGGAAATTCCTCGGCCTCGACCATCGGCGCGGGCGCGGCGGTGGTGGCGCCCGGCCCGTAGAGGCCGGAGAGAAATCCGTTCAGCCAGGCGCGCTGCGCGACGGTGAAGGGCGCGTTCGTCGGGATCAGCGGAATCGGCGGCGGCATGGCGTTCATGCCGGCACCAGTTCGTCGACCAGCGCGGCCAGCTCCGCGACGGATTTGGTCGCGCTCCAGAACATGAAGCTCTTGTCGGGCATTTCGTCGCCCCACGCCCGCAGCAGGGCCAGGATCGCCGGCAGCAGATCGTCAAAGCCGATGCCCGGCCGGATCAGCCGCCCGATCGCCTGCTGCGCGCCCGCGCCGCCGCCGATATGCAAATCATAGCCCTCGATGCTGTCCTCGCCGTCGGCGATCTTCGCACCCAGCAGGCCGATATCGGCGACCAGATGCTGCGCGCAGGAATGATGGCAGCCGGTGAGATGGATGTTGAGCGGGCCTGGCGCGTCAAAGCGCGCGTCGATCCAGTCGGCGATCCGCGCGGCGTGGGATTTGGTGTCCGATGCGGCGAACTTGCAGCCCGCGTTGCCGGTGCAGGCCACCATCCCGGCGCGCACCACCGATGCCTGCGTGCGCAGCCCGAGTGCGCCGATCGCGGCCACCGCATCCGCCACCGCCGCATCCGCGATGTCGCTGATCAGCAGATTCTGCCACACGGTGAGCCGGATTGTGGCGGTTCCGAAACGCTCGGCGACACCGGCCAGCCCGTCGAGCTGCGTGGCGGTCAGCCGTCCGCCCGCGCACAGTACGCCGATATGGTTGAGCCCGTGCTGCTTTTGCGCATGCACGCCCACATGCGCCGTCCGGTCCTGTGCCGGGCGGGGAAGAATCGCCTCATCGGCCACCCGCGACAGCGGCGTGCCCAGCTCCTGCTCCACCAGGGCGACGAAGCCATCGAGCCCGATGCGATCGAGCACGTATTTGAGGCGCGCGCGCGAGCGGTTGGTGCGGTCGCCCTCGCGGATGAACACGCGCAGGATCGCGTTGGCGACGCGCAGCGTGTCATCGAGCGCCACCACGATGCCGGTGGGCCGCGCGAAATCGCGATGCCCGGTGATGCCGCCCAGCGCCAGGCGGAAATAGACGCCGGGTGCGACCGCCGCACCCTCGCCCACGCGCACCGCCGAGAAGGCGATGTCGTTGGTGTCTTCCAGCACCGGCACCCGTCCGCCGCCGTCATAGGCGATGTTGAATTTGCGTGGTAGCCCGTACAGCTCACGATGATTGAGAATGAAATGATGCATCGCGCGGCTGTGCGGACGGGTGTCCACCAGCTCCTGCGGGTCGATCCCCGCGGTCGGGCTGGCGGTGATGTTGCGCACATTGTCCGCCCCCGCGCCGCGTGAGGTGAGCCCAAGATCGGTGAGCCGCCAGAGCAGTTCCGGGGCGTTGGCTGCCGGGATCTCGCGAATCTGGAAATTGGCGCGGGTGGTGATGTCGGCGTGGCCGGCGGCGAGGTCGGTGGCGATGGCGCCGATGCCGCGCAGTTGTGTCGCGCTCAGGATGCCGCCGGGGATGCGCAGGCGGCACATGAAGCTGTTCTGCGCGGGGGCGACATAGAACAGGCCGTGGAACTTGGTGAGAAAGACGTCAGTGTCACGCGGGAACTTTCCTTCCGCGGCCAGTGCGGATATCTCATCGAAGCGGTCGAGCGGATGGCGCGCCCGCTTGGCCTCCTCCTCGGGCGTGAGCTTGCCGCCCGCGGCGACCACCTGGTCCTGTGCGGCGCGTTGCAGATCGTTCGGGTCGGCGGGCGCTGCCTGCCCGGGCGCGAGCGGCAGGCCGAAGGCAGCTCGGCGCGCCTCGATGCCGGCCATGAAGCCCTTGAGATATTCCTGCTGTTCGGGTGCGAAGGCGCCGTCGTTCATGGCGCGGCCTCCTGATAGGCGGGGCCGAACGGCAGGGTCTCGCGCAGCGCGCCGATCGGAGCGCAATCGCGGATCAGCCGCATATACCAGGCAGCATCAGCGGTTTCGCCAAACAGCACGGCACCGACCAGACGATCCTGGCGCAGCAGCAGCCGCCTGTAGGCACCATCGGGATCATCAAGGGTGATCTGTTCGCCGTCCGCGCACTCCACCAATCCTGCCGACCATACCGGCGCGCCGGCGACCTTCAGTGCCGCCGAATCGGTGGCCGGCTGCCAGGTCGCGGCCTCGCCGCAGATCGCGCGCGCGGCGATTTCGGCCTGCGCCAATGCCGGCAGCACCAGTCCGACACACTGGCCCTGAAATTCGGCGCATTCGCCGATCGCGAAAATATCGTTCCGTGAACTGCGCATTTGTCCATCCACGACGATCCCGCGCGCGACCAGCAGGCCGGCCGCGCGGGCGAGCGACGCCTCGGGGGCGATGCCCACCGCCATCACCACCAGCTCGGCGGGCAGCACCCGCCCGTCATCGAGCACGACGCCGCAGGCGCGGTCCTCGCCAAGGATGGCGCTGCTGGCAGCATTTTCGATGATGGTGATGCCGCGCGCGGCGAGGTGGCCGGACAGCCGGCGCGACGCGCGCTGGTCGAGCTGGCGTTCCATCAGCCGGTCCACCGCGTGCAGCACCGTCACCGCCATTCCGCGCGCGGCCAGCCCGGCGGCGGCCTCCAGCCCGAGCAGCCCGCCGCCGATGACGATCGCGCGCCCGCCATCGCCGGTGGCGTCGATCATCGCGCGCACATCATCAAGCGTGCGGTACAGCAGAACATTGGCAAGCTGCGCGCCGGGCAGCGCGAGGCGGATCGCGCGTGAGCCGGTGGCCAGAACCAGCGTGTCATAGCCGATCACCCCGCCATCGGCGGTGGCGACCTGGTGGCGCGCGGGGTCGATCGCGGTGACGCGGCTGCCGCCGTGAAAGCTGATGCCCAGCGCCGCGAGGCGGGCCGGATCGTGGGTGATCAGATCGGCCTGCGTGATTTCGTCGGCGAGCCAGCGGCTGAGCGCGACGCGGTCATAGGGCGGGCTTGCCTCATCGCCGATCAGCACCACGCGGCGGCCGGCCCGGGCGAGGGTTTCGGCGCAACGCATGCCCGCGGGGCCCGCGCCGATGATCAGGGTGGTTGCGGAGTTCGTTGTTTGCATCAGGCGGCCTGCGGTTCAGGCGCGCGATGCCTGGAATAGAGAAATTCCAGAACCCGCGCGCGCGCAGCGATGAAGGCCGGGTCCTGCGCGAGTGCCAGGCGGTTGCGCGGGCGCGCGAGCCCCACATCGAGGATCTCGCCGATGCCCGCGCGTGGCCCGTTGGTCATCATCACGATGCGGTCGGACAGCAGCACCGCCTCGTCCACGTCATGGGTGATCATCATCACCGTGGTGCGCAGCCGCGCGTGCAGCTCCATCACCTGGTCCTGCAGATGCGCGCGGGTCAGCGCGTCGAGCGCGCCGAACGGCTCGTCGAGCAGCAGCACCTTTGGCTGCATGGCCAGCGCGCGGGCGATGCCGATGCGCTGCTTCATGCCGCCGCTGATCTCGGCGGGGCGCTTGTCGGCGGCGTGGCCCATGCGCACCAGATCCAGGTTATGCTGCACCCAGGCCGCACGTTCGGCGCGCGAACGGCGTGGATGGCCATTGGCGCCGTCGAACGCCTGGTCCACCGCGAGGCGCACGTTCTCGCGGCAGGTGAGCCATGGCAGCAGGCTGTGGTTCTGGAACACCACCGCGCGGTCCGGACCTGGGCTGTCCACCTCGTGGTCTTCCAGCAGCACCCCGCCGGTGGTCGCGCGCAGCAGCCCGGCGACGATGTTGAGCAGGGTCGATTTGCCGCAGCCCGAATGGCCGATGATCGAGACATACTCGCCGCGCGCGATGTCGAGGCTGACATGGGACAGCACATCGGGGGCGCGCGCCGAAAAAGCGATGGATACGTCGGAGACGGACAGGAATGCCATGATCGGGCCCTCAGGTGCCGCGGGTGACGAGATGGCCGGCGAAGGCGACCAGCCGGTCCAGGATGAAGCCGACCAGCCCGACATACAGAAGGGCCACGACGATGTCGGAGATGTTGGAACTGTTCCAGGCGTCCCAGATGAAAAACCCGATTCCCACGCCGCCGATCAGCATCTCGGCGGCGATGATGGCAAGCCAGGACAGGCCGATGCCGATGCGCAGGCCGGTGAAGATGAAGGGGGCGGCGGCCGGCAGCAGGATGCGCAGGAAATATTTCGCCCCGCGCAGGCGGATCACCCGCGCGACGTTGCGGTAGTCGGTCGGAACCGCGCGCACGCCAACGGCGGTGTTGATGATCACCGGCCAGACCGCGGTGATGAAGATGACGAAGATCGCGCTTGGCTGTGCCTCGCGAAACGCGGCGAGCGAGATCGGCAGCCAGGCCAGCGGCGGCACCGTGCGCAGCACCTGAAAGATCGGATCTAGCCCGCGCATCGCGATCTGCGAGGTGCCGACCAGCAGCCCAAGGCCGATGCCGCCGGCCGCGGCGAGGGCGAAGCCCACCGCCACACGTTGCAGGCTGGCGAACAGATGCAGGCCAAGTCCCTTGTCCAGCCCGCCATGATCGAAAAACGGATGGATGATGAGATCGGAGCTGTCGGCCCACACCTTGGTCGGCGCGGGCAGGGCCGAGCCGGGGCGGCCGGCGGCGAGCTGCCACAGCCCGACCAGCAGCACCAGCATGACCAGCAGCGGCATCAGCGCGCGGCCCGCGCGCACTAGCGCCGGCCACAGCGCGCCAAGGGCGGGGCGGGCGGCCGACAGATGTCCTCGCGCGGCGATGGTGATGCTCATGGAAATGTCCTTCACGCGGCGGATTTTTTGATGGCGAGCGAGGCGAGATAGGTACCGGGGTCGGCCGGGTCGAAGACCTTGCCGTCGAAGAAGCGCTCGGTGCCGCGCGAGCTGGTGGCCGGGATCGCATCGCCGCCCACGCCTGCCATGGTCGCCGCCGCGCGCCAGATGTCCTCGCGGTTGACCTGCCCGATCAATGTCTTCGCATCGAGGTCGGGCGGCAGCATGCCCCAGCGCATGTTTTCGGTGATGAACCACAGATCATGCGAGCGATACGGGAACGATGCGTGATCGGCCCAGAATTTCATCCGCAGCGGCGAGTTGCTGAGTTTCCTGCCGTCGCCATAATCGATGTCGCCCTGCGAGCGCGGCAGGATGTCGGCGGCGGGCACGTTGAACCAGGCGCGTTTGGCGATCATGCCGGCCAGTTCTTCCTTGTTGGCCAGTTCGTCGCACCAGATCTGCGCCTCGATCACCGCGGCGGTCAGCGCGAGGGCGGCGCGCGGGTTGGCGTTCACCCAGTCGGCGCGCATGCCGAGCGATTTCTCCGGATGGTTGTTCCAGATTTCGCCGCTCACGCAGGCGGAATAGCCGATGCCCTGATGCACGATCTGGTCGTTCCACGGCTCGCCGACGCACAGCGCGTCCATCGTGCCCACCTTCATGTTGGCCACCATCTGCGGCGGCGGCACGACGATGTTTTCCACGTCGTGGTCCGGATTGATGCCCGCGGCGGCGAGCCAATAGCGCAGCCACAGATCATGGGTGCCGCCGTGGAAGGTCATCGCCACCTTGTTGCTCGCCCGGTGCGCGGCGAACGCGGCGCGCAGCGGCGTGGCGTCGAGCCCGGCGCCGAGCGGCTGCAACGCCTTTGAAACGCTGATGCCCTGGCCGTTGATGTTGAGCCGCGCGAGGATCGCCATCGGCAGCTTCTGACCGTTCTGCACCTCGTGGCCGGTGTGGAGCAGATAGGGCATCGGGGTGAGAATATGCGCGCCATCGATGCCGCCGGCGGCACCGCCCAGCACCAGATTGTCGCGCACCGCGCCCCAGGATGCCTGTTTGACGATCTGCACGTCCGCCATGCCGTATTTGGCGAAGATGCCGCGCTCCTTGGCCGCGATCAGCGGGGCGGCGTCGGTCAGCGCGATATAGCCAAGCACCACGGCACGGGTTTCCGGCCCCGCGCTCTGCGCGGCGGCTCCGGAGGGGAACGCCGCGCGCACCGCGCCGAGCAAGGCTGCGGTCGGTGCGGTGGCGAGCAGGCGCCGGCGGGTGGGAATGCTCATGGCGCGACGCTCCGCTGAAAAGCCCCGTCCGGGCTGGAATGTTTGGCGATCGGCCGGGACAGCCCGGCGCGGGTGGCGGCGCGCAGCCACAGATCGTCGCGCCAGATCGCGTCCAGATCGACCGGCTCGCCGAGTTGCCCGCAGGCGCGCATCCGCGCGGCGAACCAGTGCGCGTGCGCGATCTCGGGGCGGGAGTGCGCGGGTGCGTGGCGCAGCACGCCGGGCAGGTCGATGGCGGGGCGGTCCGCCTCGGTCACCAGCCGGCCGGCGAAGGCGAGCGCGACCACCTCGCGCGGCACGTCGGGCAGCGCCATCTGCTGCACGATCTGGGCGGCGTGCGCGGCGTTGGAGGGCTCGGCGAGAAAGCCCATCGCCTCGATCACCGCCGCGGTCGCCGCCACCACCCGCGCCTCGTCGGCCAGCGCCGCGTCGTTGAAGGCGAGCATCTTCTCGGGGTGGTTCGGCCAGATATGCAGGCTGGCCAGCACGATCCGCCCGACCCGCAGTTCCACCGCGCGCGAGCCCCAGGGCTCACCGGCGCAGAAGCCGTCGATGGCACCGCTGGCCAACGCCTCGGGCAGGGCGGGCGGCGGCAGCACCACCAGGCGCACGTCGCGGTCGGGGTCGACGCCGCCCTCGGCGAGCCATTGGCGCAGCAGATAATTATGCGATGACCAGGCGAACACCACCGCCAGCGTGGGCGGCGGCGCGCCGGCGGACCGGCGGGCGGCGAGCGCGGTGGCGAAGGCGGTCGCCGACAGCGGGAACTCCGCCGTGCTGTCGTCGAGTGCCGCGAGCAGGTCGCCGCCCAGCACCAGGCAGTTGCCGTTGCGCCCCAGCGTCGCGGTGACCGACAGCGCCGCGCGCACCCCGCCCAGCCCGGCGGCGGCGGCGATCGGCATGGGTGCCAGCACCGGCGCGCCGTCCCAGGCGCCGAAGGCGAGGCGGTCGCGCAGGGCCGACCATGAGGCGGCGGGGGCGAGGCAAACGCGCAGCCCGCGCGCGGCGAACAGCCCCAGCGCCTGGGCGACGAGCAGCGGGACGGCGTCGCTGAGCGGCACGAAGCCCAGGCGCAGATCGGCCTGTCCGCTGACGATGGCGGGGCTGGACAGGGCGGCGGGGGCGGGCGGGCTGACAACCCTGGCGGGCGGATCCTGTTTGTCGCGGGAGGGCACCATGACCGGGCAGGCGGGCCGCCATTGGACCGCCGGATGACAGGGGAGGGGTCGCGGGGGCGGTCGCCATTGACCGGTCCGAATTGCACATAATCAGCGCAAAATCACTCCGAAACAGAGGTTGGCAGAAAAAATGCCGTCTGACAAGGCAAAAGTGCAGTGCACAAAAGCCCGTAAAAAGGGCGAAAAAACGAAATGCCTAACGGTTGGGCTTTGCGGGATGTCGCAACATCGCCTCCAGCGCCACCACGCTGTCCGCCACCTCGGCCAGTTTCCGGCCGCGATCCATCGCCAGCCCGCGCAAGGCGGCGAACGCCTCCGCCTCGCTCATCGACCGGCTGCTCATCAGGATGCCCTTGGCCCGCTCGATCAGCTTGCGCTCGCTCAGCGCCGTGCGCGCCGCCGCCAGCTCCGCCTTCAGCGCCTGGTGGGCGGCGAAGCGCGCCACCGCCACATCCACCACCGACTTCACCCGCGCCGGCGACAGCCCCTCGATCACATAGGCGGCGACCCCGGCCTGCATCGCCGCCCCGATGGAGTCGGGGTCGGAGCGATCGACGAACATCACCACCGGGCGTGGCTCGTCGCGATGCAGCGCGCCCATGCTCTCCAGCGCGTCGCGCGAGGGGCTGTCGAGGTCGCAGACCACCACGTCCACCGCGCCCTCGCGCACCCGGCGCACCAGGTCGGCGGGCTCGGGCACGGTGCCCACGATCACGCAGCCCTGGGCGGCCAGCCCGTCCGCCACGGCGCGCGCCCGCTCGGCATTGTCGTCCACCAGCAACACCCGTAGCCTGGACACGGCGACGGTGGCATCGGTGCCGGCGCTGAACCGGCCTGGACCGGAGCTGTCGGGGCTGTCGCTCATGCGGGCATGCTATACAGGATGGCGGGACATCGTGTCGGGGTATAAGCGAGCGCCGTGCCGGTTTGGCGCCGCCGGCGCGCGCCGGGTCGGGCGAGGAGGGGCGAGATGGCCGAGGGGCTGAGTATCCGCGTCGATCTGGGCGGGGGCGTGCGCATCGGGCCGGGCAAGATCGCGCTGCTGGAGGCGATCGCGGCCACCGGCTCGATCTCGGCCGCCGGGCGCAAGCTGCGCATGTCCTACAAGCGCGCCTGGGACCTGACCGAACAGCTCAACCATGATTTCGGCGCCAGGCTGGTCGCCGCCTCGCCCGGCGGGGCCGGCGGTGGCGGCGCGGCGCTGACCGAGCATGGCCAGGCCGTGGTTGCCCATTATCGCGCCATCGAGCAGGCGGCGTCGGTGGCCGCGCGCGCCGCGCTCGCAGCACTCGAAGCGCTGACGGCGGCGCGCTGAGCCGGCCGGCCCGATGCCCGCGTCGCCGGCCGCGATTCTGACCATCACCACCGCCGCGCGCCTGCCCGGCGCGGCCGCCCTGCTGCGTGCCATGGCCGGTTTTCATCCCGGCTCGCCGCGCTTCTGGCTGCTGGTCGATCCGCCCGCCGGCGCGAGCCCGGGGCTGGCCGGCACGCAATTGCGGCTCGACCAGGGCGGCCCGGCGATGGACAATATGCGGCAATGGTATGAGCCGCAGGAATATGCCGCGGCACTGAAGCCGGCCGCCATCGCCGCCCTGTTCGCCGCCGGCCACGCGCGCGTGCTGTGCCTTGATCCGAGCATGCTGGCGCTGCGCCCGCTCGATGCCGCGCTCGCCGGCCTCGCCGACCATGCCATGCTGCTGCTGCCGCTGTTGACCGGCCCGGCCGGCGCCGCGCCGGAGCGCGCGCTGCGTGAGGCGGGCCTGTTCGCCGGCGGCTGCATCGGGCTTGCCGACTGCCCGCCCGCCCGCGCGTGGCTGGATTGGTGGGGCGAGAGGCTGTTCACCGGCGCCCGGGCGGACCCGCGCGCGCCCTGGGCGGCACCGGGCCAGAGCTGGCTGGATTTCGCCCC
>DAHWBL010000506.1 GCA_027323595.1 Acetobacteraceae bacterium
CACCGAATTTGACCGGCAACAGCAGGTATCCGCTGATGTCGTCGAGCGGCTGCGCGAGATCGGCATCTATCGTTCCATGGTCGCGCGCACCTTCGGCGGCGACGAGCAGAGTCCCGCCGAGTTCTGCCGGGTGATCGAGGCGATCTCTGCGGCGAACGGCTCGGTCGGCTGGGTGGCAAGCTTCGGCGCGGCGGCGGCCTATCTCGCCGGTCTGCCGGAGCCGACCTTGCGGCGCATCTACGCCAACGGGCCTGACATCATCTTCGCCGGCACCATGTTTCCGCCCCAGGCGGCACGGCGGGTGCCAGGCGGTTTGTGCGTGAGTGGCCGCTGGCCGTTCGGCAGCGGCAGCACCGGAGCCGACCTGATCGGTGTCGGCATCACCATCGAAGGCGATGAGACCGGCGGCCTGCCGCGCGTCGCGGTGATGCCCCCGCACCAGGTACGCATCGAGAGCAACTGGGACGTGATCGGCCTGCGCGGCACCGGCAGCCACGATCTGGTGGTCGCCGATGTCGAGGTTGCCGAGGACTGGACCTTTATTCGTGGCGCCGGTTCCACGGTCGATTCGCCGGTCTATCGCTATCCCGCATTGGCATTGGCCGCGCAGGTGCTCGCCGTGGTCGGGCTTGGCGTGGCGCGCGGCGCGCTCGATGGGGTGATCGCGTTGTCGGCCGGGCGTGCCTCGATCACCGGTGCGCCGCGTCTGGCGGAGCGGCCCCATGTGCAGTCCGCGATCGCCCAGCGCGAGGCGGAGCTGCGTTCGGCCCGCGCGTTCTTCTACGAGGCGACCGAGACGGTCTGGGCCGAGGTGTGCGCCGGGCATAAGCCCTCGGTGGAGAATGTCGCGCTGCTGCGGCTCGCATCGACCCATGCGGCGCGCACCGGTGCGGAGGTGACGCGCGGTGTGTTCAGCCTTACCGGCACCGCGGCGATCTATCAGGGGCACAGCCTGGCCACCGCGCTGGCCGATGCCACCGTTGTCGCCCAGCACGCATTTCTCGGCGAGGGCACCATCCAGAACGCCGGCCGTGCCCTGCTGGGATTGCCCACGCCACCAGGCTTTCCCTGAGCCGACCACAGCAATCCAGACTTTCACGACCGCGCCACAAGGAAACCAGAATGGACATGCAATCTGCGTCGGGACCCGCGCTTGACCGGCTGATCAAATCCGATCGCGCCCGTGCCCAGCTCTACACTGATCCCACGATCTTCGAGACCGAGATGCACAAGGTGTTCGAGAACACGTGGGTCTGGGTCGCACATGCCAGCGAGCTGCCTGATCCCGGCGATTTCAAGACTGCCCAGGTCGGCCGCCATCCGGTGATCGTGGTGCGCGATCGCGAGGGCGTGGTGCATGTGCATGTCAATCGCTGCCGTCATCGCGCCGCCACCGTGTGCGAGCAGCGCAAGGGCAAGACCGCAAGCTTTGTCTGCCCGTATCACGGCTGGAGCTACGCGCTGGACGGTTCGTTGCGCGGTGTTCCCCACGACAAAGGCTACGACGGAAGCCTGGACAAATCACAGTTCCCGCTGCGCTCGCTGCGGGTTGAGGAATATGCCGGGCTGATTTTCGCGACCTTTCGCACCGACATCGAGCCGCTCCATGATTTTCTCGCCGGCGCGCGGAAATGGATCGATCTGTTCATGAAACAGGGGGCTGGGTACCCGGTCACCACGCTTGGTGAGCATCGCTTCCGCTTCGCCGGAAACTGGAAGATCCAGATGGAGAACACCACCGATGCCTACCATTTTCCGCTGGTGCACAAATCCTTCCTCACCGCGCTCGACAAGCAGACCGAGGAGAGCATGGACGTGATGAGCAAGGGCGGCTTCGTCGAGGATCTCGGCAACGGCCACAGCGTGATGGTGATGCTGCCCGATCTGATCGATCTCGAAGCAAACCTGGACGCGCCGATTCCCGAGCGCTTCGCCGAGCTCGCCGCCGAGCTGGCGCAGACCCATACCGACCTGGAGGTGCGGCGCATCGTGCGTGCCGTCGGCGGCAGCGGGTTCAACGTGAATCTGTTTCCCAACATCGCCTGCTCGATGGCGTTCTTTCGCGTGCTGCAGCCGGTGTCGGTCGAGGAGACGGAGATCCGCCACATCGCGATCGGCATGCTGGGAGGCCCCGAGGCCGCCAACCGCGCGCGGCTGCGGATGCATGAGTTTTTCCAGGGCCCCATGGGGTTCGGCAGCCCCGACGACGCCGAGGTCTGGGACCGCGTGCAGCACGGCGCGCATGGCGCCGACGATGTTTGGGTGATGCTCAACCGCGGCGAGGCCAGCGAGCAGGTGACGGCGGAGGGCCATATTCGCGGCGAGGTGAGTGCCGAGACCGGCATGCGCGCGGCCTATCGGCAATGGAAGCGGATGATGGAGGCCTGAAAGATGGACACGATGACCCACGCACCCGCGATCACACTGGATGAAGCGATCGCTTTCGTCTGGCTGGAGGCCGATCTTCTCGATCATGCCGAGTATGACGAGTGGCTGTCGCTATGGGCCGATGGCGGGCTCTATATCGTGCCGATCGAGCCGGGCGTGACCGACTTCGCCAATGTGCTGAACTATGCCTACGACGATCACATCATGCGGCAAAAGCGGGTGGCGCGGCTGCGCAACGGCCAGTCGATTTCCGCCTCGCCGGTGGCGCGCACGGTGCGGTCACAGTCGCGCTTCCGGCTGCTGTCCGGCACCGCCGACGGCTGCGAACTGCGCTGCGCGCAGATCATCAGCGAGTTTCGCCGCGGTACGTTGCGCACCTACACCGCCGACGTGGAATTCAACCTGGTGCGTGGGCCTCGGGGGCTGCGCATCGCGCGCAAGGTGATCCGCCTGCTGAACTCCACCGAGGCGCTGCGCGGCATCGGCTATCTGCTGTGATCGTGGAGCTGGAACATCGGCGGGTCGCGCTGGTCACTGGCGGCGGCGCGGGATTGGGTGCGGCGATCGCAACTTCGCTGCATGCGGCTGGCTATTGTGTTGCCGCGGGAGACATTGACGGCGTGGCGGCGCGGCGGCTTGCCGCGACACTGGACCCTGACGGGCAGACCGCGATCGGGCTTGATCTCGACGTGCGCGCGAAGCCGGCCTTCATCGATGCGCTGGCCCAGATGCGTGCGCGGTGGGGCGGGGTGCAGGTGCTGGTCAACAATGCCGCGCTGACCATCGCCCGGCCGGTGCTTGATATCTCGGCGGAGGAGTTTGATGACGTGATCGCGGTTAATCTGCGCGGCACGTTCTTCGGCTGCCAGGTGTTTGGCGGCTATTTTCGTGATCAGGGGCATGGCCGCATCGTCAACATGGCGTCGCTGGCCGGGCAGAATGGCGGCACCGCCACGGGAGTGCATTACGCAGCCTCCAAGGGCGCGATCATCACGCTGACCAAGGTGTTCGCGCGTGATCTGGCCGCAGGTGGGGTGACGGTGAACTGCATCGCGCCGGGGCCGCTTGATCTGCCGATGGTCCATCGCACCGTGCCGCCCGAGCGTCTGGCCGAGCTGCGCAGATTGATCCCCGTCGGCGATATCGGCGATGCCGCCTTCATCGGCTCGCTGGTCGTCCAGCTCGCCTCGCCACAAGCAGCTTTCGCCACCGGGGCGACCTGGGACGTGAATGGCGGGCTTTTTATGCGCTGAGGACAGCCTCCATTGGCTGCCGCGCCCCGCGATCAACCGGAGACCGAAATGACCGAACCCGATATCGCCGCTCTCGCCTCTCGCCTCGCCACGCTGGAGGCCGAGGTGCGCGCGCTCCACGCCGAGGCCGATATCCGCCGGGTGCAGGCGCGCTACATGTTTTTGTGCGACACCCCCTGCCCGGAGGCGGGCATCGGCGATGATGCCGAGAGGATCGAGCGGATTCTGGAGCTGTATACCGAGGACGCGATCTGGGAAGGTGTTGGTTCCTACTATGATAATCAGTTCGGCCGCGCGGTGGGCAAGCAGGCAATCCGCGAGCATTTCCAGCGTTTCTGGGGCGAGAAGCGCGACCCGGAGCTGGTGCTGAATGTGCATTATCTCACCTCCGAGCAGATCCATGTCTCTGGCGACGAAGCTGATGGGCAATGGGTGCATTGCCAGCCCTGGATCTACGCTGATGGGTCCAGTCTGCTGCGCTCAAGCCGGTTGAACAACCTGTTCCGGCGCGTCGATGGCGTGTGGCGGGTGGCACGCACCCGTACCGAGAACGTGTTCGTCGCCCCGCTCACCACCGGGTGGGCGGAAACCATTCCCGACCGCTCGGTCCTGATGCGCTGAAGGAGAATCCGCATGCCCCCCTCCGACTCAAACCTCTTCGGCGAAGCCGCGGCTCGGTCCGTCATCGATCTGCATGTCGTGTTGCAGGCCTGGTTCAATGCGGAGGGCAGCGATGACCCGGCCGCCGTGTTGGCGCATTTCGACGCTGATTTCCGGATCATCTCGCCGCTTGGCAAGGTGACACCCATCGCCGCGTTTGCCGCCGCCCTGCCCGGCCTGCGCGGTTCGCGGCCGGGTCTTGTGATGCGGATCAGCGAGCTGGAGCTGCGGTTTGGCGATGCCGCCACCGCACTTGTCAGCTACCGCGAAACCCAGACCCAGGGAACGGCGGTAACCGAGCGTCTCAGCACCGCGCTACTGATCGCCAGCGACAGCCGGCCGCACCCGGTCTGGCGCCACCTGCAGGAAACCTGGCTGGGCTGAGATGAGCACCAACGCGCCAGCCCGGATGTGGGCACGATACCGGTTCCACGGTTGGCTGGTCATGGTAACACAGTCCTGGCGCGACCCGTTCGGCCGCCCGATGGTGACAATCGAGATGATTGACGATCAAATTATTGACGGCATAACCGATGGGGCCGAGCCGATCGGCGAGAGCATGCTCGAAACAAGCTTCCTCGCCGAGGCGGTGTCGGTCGATCCTCGAAGCGAGGACGGCGCGACGTGAGTCGGCTGTGGGCGAGCCAGGGTAGAAAAGGCAGGATCAAGAGATTGCGCAAACGAGGTCCGTGCCAACATCGCTGGACGGCGGCTTTGTGGCTGCTGTCTCCCAGTCCGGGAAGGAATACATGAGTCTCACCGCCGAAACATACCAACCGGTCAGCGACGATCCGGCCAGCGAGGATTTCCAGTTCGAGCGGTGGCCGTTCTACCATCTGGCGCGCCTGGTGAATATTTACCATCTGCGGCTGGAGCGGGCGCTCAAGCCGCTCGGCGTGGATGTGCCGCGCTGGCGGATTCTGACGATCCTGCTGGCTGGGCCAACGACGATCACGCGGATTGCCGATAAGGCTGTCTCCAAGGTCTCGACAGTGGCCAAGATCGTCCAGCGGATGAGCGCGGATGGTCTGGTGGAAACCCGGACTTCGGCCGAAGATGCGCGATCGACGGAAGCGGTGATCACCGCGGCCGGGCGGGCGATGCTGGCCCAGGTGCGCAGCAAGGTAAGCAAGATATCGAAAGAGGCGTTCGCCGGCATACCCCCGGCGGAACTCGAGGTCCTGGTGGATGCCGCGCGCAGGATTCATTCGAACCTGGTGGTTTGAACGCCCGACACCGGTATGAAGCCAGAAGCCTGTCCGGGGATGATCCGTAGCGCGATCATCCCCGGCGAGGTTGTTGTTGGTTGAGATTGAGTATGGCGTCTTCACGCGGCTGCTCTG
>DAHWBL010000511.1 GCA_027323595.1 Acetobacteraceae bacterium
CGGCCGCCGCATCGGCTTCATCACCCCGATGACCCATAATTTCTGCGAAAGCTGCAACCGCGTGCGCCTCACCTGCACCGGCACCCTGTTCATGTGCCTCGGCCAGGACGACGCCGCCGACCTGCGCGCCGTGCTGCGCTCGGGCGCCGACAACACCACCCTCACCACCGCCATCCGCGCCGCAATCGCCCGCAAACCCAAAGGCCACGACTTCATCATCGACCGCCGCCACGACAAACCGGCATTGGCTCGACATATGAGCGTGACGGGCGGGTAGGGAAGAACGAAGGAAAGGGCGTGCTTTTTTGAAAAAAAGCACCAAAAAACTTTTGTGAATTTAGATTCTTTGTGGATTGAACAGCATACTTCGTAGGGCGGATGGCGCCACCCCTTATGCGCCGTACTCTGGCTGATATTATCATTCGCATGCCAATTCGGATGGTCAGACGGAGAGAAGTTCCACCGAAGCGTATCCCCCTCCGATCGCAATCTGGCGACCGTCCGGCCTCACTGCGAGACCGGCGTCTCCACCGACAAAGCGGGTGACGATCTCACCGGTTTCTGTGTCGAGCACCGCATTGCTACCACCTCGGCCTGAGCCTTGTTTCGCGGCACCCTTGAGATATAAATAACGCCCGTCCGGACTAAATGCTTGTGTCTCCGATGGGATTATTCCCGTGAGAATTTCATCACCTTTCGAGTAAACCCAATTTTGCATCGTCTTGACGTCAAATATACTACCAACGTCCAGCGAGATACGGTCCCCTTTCATATTCGATACTGGGTCGCCGATATTAAATGTCTTGACGGGGTGGCCGCTGGCGATAGTTGCAGGTGCCGAAGGTGACAGTACAACCGTTTTTGGCGGGAGCGCACCAGATGGATCGATGAGCCGAGCGACTGTATCCAACAATTTAGGTTCGATACCAGTAGCCGAAAGTTCCTTGCTCCAACCCCACCCAGCGCTCCTACTCGTCCACGTCCCGGCCATCAGGACAAGGTCGCCCAATGCCCAAGTCACTGCACCGATGGTGAGACCCTCCGCATCGAAATCGTCAAAAGCCCAAGAATTTGTATCATATATTCGAAAGCCCAGAAGATCGTCCGGTTTTCTAAATAACGTTGTCATGACCAGGCATTTGCTGCCGTCTCGATTAAACGAAATACGGCTGCACTGTCGGTCGACGCTCAGTTCCTTGACGATGGCGCCCGTCATAGGGTCCCAAATCTGCATGGGATAATCAGGGGGACCAGCGTTGCCGACCGCGATCGATGTTCCGTCCGGATTCCATCGAAGATGAGTATGTGGGCCCAACCCAAAGTTGCCGAGCGGCGCAATTCGCGCTTGAAGTCTATCCGTTTCGATATCCCAGACCACGATCTCCGTTTTGGCAGTATCAGCCATGATCAGTCCCAGAAAGCGGCCATCCGGACTGTATGTCACTTCTACGACCCACAACCGGCTGCCGAGCGAGCTCATGTCAATCGTTCGCTCGTGACGAATCTGAGGAACGTTGGGTGTTGTATTTGACACGGCAGGCTCTCCTGATGAATTCATAGGCCGAAGCGTCTCGGCGGCTGCCGGGTAGTTTACGAGCGACAAAAGAGCTGACAAGATTTTCCTCCGATTCAGCATGGTCGTTCAACACTCCTTTTCGTGACGCCGCTGCACGCAGGTGTTCACCTAACTGACTACGGAAATTCTCTTCTCAAATCCTCTGGAATTTGATTCGTTATGTTGTGACAGCAAGCCGTAGGATGCAATGCGCCCTCGCATTGCATCATCCCCACCAGTCCATTCCGAAAACGCAATCCCAACCGAACCAGCCCCTTGCCCCTCACTCATCCCCTTTGAGCGCCTCCGCCAAACTCACCACCCCGCTCCCCCGCTGTGCAGGCTTTGGCTGGTCCGGGGCCGGCGCCCAGCCGGTCATCATCGCCATCCGCAGCGTCGCCACCACCCGGTCCTGGGTCATCGGCAGGGCGGCGAGCGCGCGGGCGAACAGTGACCGGTTCGCCACCCGCCGGTCACGCGCGGCGACCGCGTTGGTCTCCCCCGCCGCCCGCAAATCCCGCAGCAGCCCCAGCGGGTCCGCATACAGCAGGCTGATCTCCTCGGTATCCACCACCGGCAGCGCGAAGCCGGCGCGTTGCAGCAGCCCCGCGGCATCGCGCGGATCGACGAACGGCGCGACCCTGGGCGACGCGCCGGCTGACAGTTCCGCCTCCGCCTCGGCCAGCGCCAGCCGCAATTCGCCGAGGCTGCCAACCGCGGGCATGCTCGCCAGCAGCAGCCCGTCGGGCCGCAACGCGCGGCGCAGCTGGATCAGCGCGCCAGGCAGATCATTTACCCAATGCAACGACAGGCAGGCCACCACCAGATCGAAACTGCCAGGCGCGAACGGCAGAAACTCCTCATCCGCCACCACCGCGACCGCCCGCCCGCGCCGCGCCCGCACCATCGCCGCCGACAGGTCCATCGACACGCAATCGATCCCGCGCGCGGCCAGCATCGGCGCGACGATGCCCCGCCCGCCGACATCGAGCGCGCGGGTGAAGCGGTGGGTGGTGTCGTCCAGCCGGTCCAGCAGCCGCTCCGCCGCCTCGGCCAGCACCGGCGCGACCGCGTCGACCAGCGGCGCCGCGCGGTCACGGTGCCGGCGCACCGCCGCGCGGTCGAACACCATCATCGGTCTGTCCGCGTCGTTCATCGCTCTGCTATATCATGGCGATGGACATAAGGCAGTTGTTCGGGCAGGTGGCGGGCAAGGCGCTCGATGTGCTGGTGCCGCCGCAATGCCCGCTCTGCGATGCAATCGTCGTCGCGCAAGGCGGTTTCTGCGCCGACTGCCTCAAGACCCTGCGCTTCATCGCCGAGCCCTGTTGCGACCAGTGCGCCATGCCGTTCGACCATCTGCTGCCGATCAAAATCTGCGAGCAATGCGCCATCGCCCCGCCGCGTTTCGCCCGCGCCCGCGCCGCCCTGATGTATGACGCGGGCTCACGCGGGCTGGTCCTGGGGCTGAAATACGGCAACCGGATGGAGACCGCCGTCACCCTCGCCCCGCTCATGGCCCGCGCCGGCGCCCCCCTGCTCGCCCAGACCGATCTGGTCGTGCCGGTGCCGCTGCACCCGCGCCGGCTGCGCGCGCGCGGCTACAACCAGGCCGTGCTGCTCGCCCGCGCGCTCACCAGCCGCACCGGACACAGGATGCTGCCCGACGCGCTGCGCCGGCTGGTCGACACCCCGCCGCTCGCCGATCTGTCCGCCGAGGCGCGCGCCCGCACGGTCGCCACCGCGTTCGCCGTGCGCCCGCGCCATCTGGGTGCCGTGCGCGGCGCCCTCGTGCTGCTGGTGAATGACGTGCTCACCTCCGGTGCCACCTCCAACGCCTGTGCCGACGCGCTCATCGCCGCCGGTGCCGCGGCCGTGTTCGTGCTGGCCGCCGCCCGCGCCGGCCATGGGCCGGAGGAATAGGAGCCACTCGAAAAAACCTTGCGGCGAGGCCACGCCCGCACCACACATGGACAGTCCATATCCGCGTCACGAGAGGTCCATGCCGGCGATGCCCAAGATCGAAATCTACACCCAGCCCTGGTGCCCTTATTGCGCCCGTGCGGTGAACCTGCTGACCAGCAAGGGCGCGGCCTTCACCGAGATCGACGCCCCGAACGGCAGCGAGGCGCGCCGCACCGCCATCGGCCGCGCCGGCGGGCTCACCTCGGTGCCGCAGATTTTCATCGATGGCACCCATATCGGCGGCTGCGACGATCTTGTGGCGCTGGACCGCGCCGGCAGGCTCGACCCGCTGCTGCACCCGGCCTGAGCGGGCGGGCCGGCGCATGATCCATTATTCCCTGCACTGCGCGGACGGCCATGAATTCGATGGCTGGTTTCCCGGCGCGGCCGCCTTCGAGCAACAGGCGGCGGCGGGGCATATCTCCTGCCCGAGCTGCGGCAACACCGGGATCACCCGCGCGCTGATGGCCCCGGCCCTGCCGCGCAAGGCCAACACCCGCGCCGAGCCGCCCGCCGCACCGCCCGCCAGCACGCCGGCACAGGCCGCGCCCGCCCCGGTCCCGGCCACGATCCCCAGCCCCGCCGCCAACCCGGTGGCGATGCTGCCCGACGCGCTGCGCGTGGCGCTGCAAAAACTGCGGTCGGAGGTGGAAAAACACGCCGATTACGTCGGCCCCGGCTTCGCCGACGAGGCGCGGCGCATCCATAACGGCGAGGTCGCGGCGCGGCCGATCTATGGCGAGGCGAGCGAGGCACAGGCCGAGGCGCTCGCCGAGGACGGCATCGAGGTCGCCCGCATCCCCTGGGTGCCGCGCGCTGATAGTTAACGCGCGGCAACCGACAGTCGGGCGTTCAGCCCGCCGCCGACACGCCCTTCTCGGCGAACAGCCCCTCCAGCTCGCCGGACTGGAACATCTCGGTGATGATGTCGCAGCCGCCGACGAACTCGCCATCGACATACAACTGCGGAATGGTCGGCCAGCTCGAAAACTGCTTGATGCCATCGCGCAATTCCGCGTCCTCCAGCACGTTGGCGGTCTGGAACGGCACGTTCATGTGGCTCAGAATCTGCACCACCCGCGCGGAGAACCCGCATTGCGGAAACAGCGCCGTGCCCTTCATGTAGAGCATCACCCGGTTGGCGGTGATGTCGGACTTGATGCGATCCTCGATGGTGGCGGTCATGGCGCGAACCCTTTCCTGAGTGACGCGAAAACTGATTGTTGCGAGACGTTATTCCGGGACCGAGGTCTGCAACGCCAGCGCGTGCAGCGCCCCGCCCATCTGGCCGCGCAGGGCGGCATAGACCATCTGGTGCTGCTGCACCCGTGAGCGGCCGGCAAACGCCGCGCTGACGACGCTGGCGGCGTAATGGTCGCCGTCACCGGCGAGGTCCTGCACGCTCACCTGCGCATCCGGCAGCGCGGCGCGGATCATCGCCTCGATATCGTCGGCCGTCATCGCCATCGCTTCAGCCCCTCATTGCAGCCAGTTCGGCAGGAACGCCTCGTGCGCGCCCCGGCACGCCCGCACCGATATCGTGATGCCGCCGGCCAGAGTCAAATCCGTGCCGGCGCACCGCCCGAGCCGCCGCGCGGCAATTCCCGCCGCCGCCGCACGGTCCAGCAGCGCCGGCGCATCGGCCACCGCCAGGACATAGCGCGCCTGGTCCTCGCCGAACCAGAATTCATGCGCGCCCATGCCCTCGGGGGCTGCGTCGAGCGCGAGCCCGGTATCGCCGGCCATCGCCATCTCGGCCAGCGCCACCAGCAGCCCGCCATCGGACACGTCGTGGCAGGCGACGACCCGGCCGGCGAGAATTTCACCGCGCACGAAATCCCCGTTCGCCCGCTCCGCCGCCAAATCCACCGGCGGCGGCGGCCCATCCTCGCGCCCGGCGATCTCGCGCAGCCACAGCGACTGCCCGAGCCAGCCCGCGGTTGCGCCGATCAGCACCAGCTCATCGCCGGCACCAGGGGCGATCCCAACCGCGAGCGCTGCGTCATCGATCACCCCGAGCCCGCCGATCGCCGGCGTCGGCAAAATCGATTGTCCGTCGGTCTCGTTGTACAGGCTCACATTTCCCGAAACCACCGGGAAATCGAGCGCCCGGCACGCCGCCCCCATGCCGGCGATGGCGGCGACGAACTGCCCCATGATCTCGGGCTTCTCGGGATTGCCGAAATTCAGATTGTCGGTGACCGCGAGCGGCCGCGCGCCGGTCGCGGTGATGTTGCGCCAGGCTTCGGCCACCGCCTGCGCGCCGCCCACCTGCGGGTCCGCCAGGCAATAGCGCGGGGTGCAGTCGGTGGTGAGTGCCAGCGCGCGCCGGCTGCCATCCAGCCGCACGATCGCCGCATCCGCCGCCCCCGGCCGCTTCACCGTCTGGCCGCCGACGGTGCTGTCATACTGGTCCCAGATCCAGCGCCGCGAGCACAGATCGGGGCACCCCACCAGCCGCAGCAGCGCCGCCTCGATGCCCAGCGGGTCCGCCACCGGCCCGAGCGGCGCGCGCGGCACCGGCGGCAGATGCGGGCGCGTGTACAGCGGCGCCGCCTCGGCCAGCGGATCGAGCGGAATATCCACCTCGACCACCCCGGCATGAACCGCCACGAACCGGCCGGTGTCGGTGATCCGCCCGATCACCGCGAAGGCCAGCTCCCATTTCTCGAAGATCGCCCGCGCCATCGCCTCGGCGCCGGGGCGCAGCACGATCAGCATGCGCTCCTGGCTTTCCGACAGCAGCATCTCATAGGCGGACATGCCGGTCTCGCGCTGCGGCACCGCGTCCATGTCCAGCTCGATGCCCACGCCGCCCTTGCCGGCCATCTCGACCGCCGAGCTGGTGAGGCCGGCCGCCCCCATGTCCTGGATCGCCACGATCGCGTCGGTGGCCATCAATTCGAGGCACGCCTCGATGAGCAGCTTTTCGGTGAACGGATCGCCCACCTGCACGGTCGGCCGCTTTTCTTCCGCGTCGGCGCCGAATTCCGCGCTGGCCATGGTCGCGCCATGGATGCCGTCGCGCCCGGTGCGGCTGCCGACATAGACCACCTGGTTGCCGATGCCCGCCGCGGCGGACAGGAAAATCCGGTCGGCCGGCGCGATCCCCACGGTCATCGCGTTGACCAGCGGATTGCCGTTATAGGCCGGATGAAAATTCACCTCGCCGCCGACGGTGGGCACGCCGACGCAATTGCCGTAGCCACCGATCCCGCGCACCACCCCGTCCACCACCCGCCTGGTCACCGCCAGGCCCGGATCGCCGAAGCGCAGCGCGTTGAGGTTGGCGATCGGGCGCGCGCCCATGGTGTACACGTCGCGCAGAATGCCACCCACCCCGGTCGCCGCGCCCTGATAGGGCTCGATGAAGCTCGGATGGTTGTGGCTCTCCATCTTGAAGATCGCGGCGAGCCCGTCGCCGATCGCCACCACCCCGGCATTCTCGCCCGGCCCGTGGATCACCCACGGCGCGGTGGTCGGCAGGGTGCGCAGCCACACGCGCGAGGATTTGTAGGAGCAATGCTCGGACCACATCACGCTGAACACGCCAAGCTCGGCGAGCGTGGGGGTGCGCCCCATGATCGCCAGCACGGTGGCGAATTCCTCGGCGCTCAGCCCGAAGGAGCGTGCCAGCGCCGCATCGACAGGCTGCGCCATCACGCCACCAGCGCCGCGGCCAGGCTGTCGAACAGCGGCCGCCCGTCCACCCCGCCCAGCAGCGGGTCCACCAGGTCCTCGGGGTGCGGCATCAGCCCCAGCACCCGCGCGTTGTCGCTGTAAATGCCCGCGATCGCGCGCGCGCTGCCGTTCAAATTCGCCGCCGCGCTGGTCTTGCCGTCCGCATCGACATAGCGAAACGCCACCCTGCCCTCGCCTTCCAACCGATCCAGCGTGTCGGCATCGGCGGTGTAGTTGCCATCGCCATGCGCCATCGGCGCGCGAAACACCTCGCCCGCCGCCCATCTGGAGGTGAACACCGTGTCCGCCCGCTCCACCCGCAGAAAACAATCCATCGACAGGAACCGCAGCCCGGCATTGCGCAGCAGCGCGCCCGGCAGCAGCCCGGCCTCGGTCAGAATCTGAAATCCGTTGCACACACCAAGCACATAGCCGCCGCGCCGGGCGTGCGCGGCCACCGCGCCCATCACCGGCGAATGCGCCGCCATCGCGCCACAGCGCAGATAGTCGCCATAGGAAAACCCGCCCGGCAGCACCAGCAGATCGAGCCCGGCCAGATCGGTCTCATGGTGCCACACCAGCCGCGGCGCCTGGCCGAAACACGATTCGATCGCGATCGCCATGTCGCGCTCGCGATTGATGCCGGGAAAGACGACGATGCCGGCGCGCATCACGCCTCCGTCGGGATATGCACCGAGAAACTCTCGATCACCGGATTGGCGAGCAGCCGGCGCGCCATCTCGGTGGCCCGCGCGCGGGCGCGTTCGGGATCGGTCTCGGCCAGTTCCAGCTCGATCAGCTTGCCGGCCCGCACCTCGCCGATGCCGCCGAACCCCAGGGTGGTGAGCGCCTGGCCGATCGCGCGCCCCTGCGGGTCGAGCACGCCGTCCTTCAGCATGACGGTGACGGCGACCTTCACAGCATCGTCTCCATCATTGCATCAACTCGGGACCCTTCAGGTCCCGCACCCCGGCCTCGGGCAGAATCCCCAACCGGCGCGCGACTTCCTGGTAGGCCTCCTCGACCCGGCCCAGATCGCGGCGGAACCGGTCCTTGTCCATCTTCTCGTTGGTCTTGGCGTCCCACAGCCGGCAATTATCGGGGCTGATCTCGTCGGCGAGGACGACGCGCATCTCCTCCTCCTCCCACAGCCGGCCATACTCCACCTTGAAATCGACCAGGGTGATGCCGACGCCCAGGAACAGCCCGGTGAGGAAATCGTTCACCCGCAAGGTCAGCGAGACGATGTCGTCGAGGTCCTGCGTCGTCGCCCAGCCGAACGCGGT
>DAHWBL010000514.1 GCA_027323595.1 Acetobacteraceae bacterium
GGCGGCTGGCGCGGAAATTCGTCGATCAGCGACGCCTTCACCCCGAACACCGCGTCTGATTCCAGATATTCCGATTCGCGAACGAAAATATGGGTGACCAGCTCCTTGTGCCCCGCCGCGCGCACCCAGAAATGCAGATGCGCCGGCCGCCACGGATGCCGGCCCACCGCCTCCAGCATCTGCCCCACCGGACCGTCATCAGGGATCGGATATTTCGCCGGCAGGCTGCTCCAGAACGCCAACCGCCCGTCCGCCGGCACGGCGAAGCGCGCCCGCCGCGTGAGTGCCGCGTCCGCGCCGTACTGCACGTCGTAAAAACCGCTCTCGTCGGAATGCCACACATCCACCTCCGCCCCGCCGAGCGGCCGGCCCTCCAGGTCGAGAATGTTGACATCGACATACATCGCCTCGCCGCCACCCGGCAGCGTGTCGATGTTGGCGCCAGGCTCGGCGCGCGGCGGCGCGGCGACATGAAACGGCCCCTGCACGGTGCTTTGGGTGGAGCCCTCGGGCGCGCGGTTGTTGATCGCATCGACCAGCATCGAAATTCCAAGCGTGTCGGACAGCAAAATGAACTCCTGCCGCCGCTCGTCACAGATCTGGCCGGTGCGGGTCAGAAAGCCGATGCCATATTCCCATTCCGCCTGGGTCAGCTCCAGCTCGCGCACCGCCTCGTGCAGCTTGCGCACCAGCACCGTCATCACCTGACGCAGGCGCGGGTCGGTGCAATTACGGAACGTGTCGATCACCTCGTCGGTGATCGAGAATTCGTCGAACTCGCGCGGCGCCATGTTGCTGCCCTCCCGGTGGCGAAAGTGGCAAAGTACGTCGGCGCCGCGCCGATAGGCAAGGCGGCCCCAACACTGCTATGACCCGCCTCGGGCCGCAGGGGAGAGCCAGCATGCGCAACGACCGACCGACCGACTTCGCCTGGCCGAACGGCGCGCGCGTCGCGGTGATGCCCACGGTGATGTTCGAGACCTGGCCGGACGGCATGGCCCCGCCCTATTCGCCCATGGCCAGTGCCCTGCGCGAGGACGTCACCGACCGGCAGGGCATCTCCTGGGCCGAATATGGCGGCCGCACCGGCATGTGGCGCCTGCTCGACCTGTTCGCCGCGGCCAATGTGCGCGCCACCTTCTGCGCCAACGCCCGCGCGGTGGAGCGCTACCCCGACGTGGTGCGCGCCGCCCACACCGCCGGCCACGAGATCGCCGGCCACTCCTACACCCAGAACATGTTCCTGCCCTACACGCAGCCCGCCGAGGAACAGGCGCTGATCCGTCGGTGCGCCGCCATCATCGCCGACGTCACCGGGCAGAATCCGCAGGGCTGGGCCAGCCCGCGCATGTCGCCCACCGGGCACACCGCGGGCTTTCTGGCCACCGACGGATTTGTCTGGCACGGCGACTACAACGACACCGACCTGCCCTATGTCGTGCGGACCGACCACGGCGACCTGGTGGCGCTGCAACATTCCGATTTCACCGACAACCGCGCCATGCGCGGCAGCCCGCGCGACTTTCTCGACGTCTATATCGACAGCTTCGACTATCTGATGGAAACCGGCCAGCCCGAGATACTGAACCTCACCGTGCACGCCCATTTCGGCGCCCGCCCGCCGATCGCGGCGATGGTGCGCAAAATCCTCAACCACATGCGCGCGCGCGGCGGCGTGTGGTTCGCCCGCCACGACGAGGTGGCGCGCTGGGTGCTCGCCAACGACACCCGCCCGCCAACCATCCTGACCTGATCAGCGTCCGATCAGCTCCAGGATATTGCCCGAGAAAATCCGCGCGCGCTCGTCCGCGCTGATGTCAAGCCCGTTCACCGCCGCGATGGTGCGCCCGATCAGCCCGCGCCCGCCGGTGGCATCGAACGGCGCGTCGGTGGCGAACACGCAATGCGGCGTGGTGAAGAAATCATGCCCGCACCGCGTCGCCGCCGCCGAGCCGTTGAGCGCGGTATCGGCGAACAGCATCCTGTAATACTCAAGCGGCTGGCGCGCCAGCCCGGCAGCCTGCGCGGCCGGATTATGCTCAGGCCGCCCGCCGAAGATCTGCGAGAACCCCAGCCCGATCTTCTCGGAAAAATACGGGATCATCCCGCCCATGTGATGGGTGATGATCTTGATCTTCGGCAGCCGGTCGAACAGCCCCGCGAAAATCAGCCTGGTCACGCAGGCCGAGGTTTCATAGGGCCAGCCGAAGGTGAACCAGATCTCGTTTTCCGACGCCGATTCGGTGGCGTAATCGGCAAACCCCGCCCCGCGCATCGGATGAATCCACACCGGCCGATCCAGCCCCGCCATGGTCTCGAAGATCGGCATGAATTCGGCGTCGCTGAGCGGGCGGCCA
>DAHWBL010000020.1 GCA_027323595.1 Acetobacteraceae bacterium
GCCATGTCGGGCGCCATCAGCCGGGCGACGACGCGGGCGGCGCGTTCGGGCGCCACGATGCCGCACCACAGGCAATGGCCGGGGTTGGACGCCACCGACAGCACCGGGCGCTTGGCACCGTCCAGCGCGAAGGCATAGAAGCCTTCGGCCTCGTTCCAGTATTTCTCGTTGAACTGACGATAGATCGCGTCGGCCTTGTCGCGCAGCCGCTGCGCGTCGGCGGGGCGAGCGAGATGGTCGTAGATCTCGGCCATGCCGCGCCAGGCGGCAAAGACGTAGGCCTGCAACTCGCACAGCGCCTTGGCACCGGTGACCGGGGTGCCGTCGGCATGCACAAGCGCGTCGCCGGAATCCTTCCAGCCCTGGTTCTCATAGCCGACGCCCGAGCGGGTCTGATGCTCCTGCAGCCCGTCCTGGTCGCGGTCGCCGTCCGTGTCGATCCAGGCGAGGCAGGCCTCGGCGCGGGCCAGATGGCGGGCGAGCAGGGCGGGGTCGCCGGTGGCGCGCCAGGCGGCGTGCAGCACGATGAGATAGAGCGGGGTGGCGTCCGCGGTGCCGTAATAGGGGGTGTGCGGGATCAGCGCGAAATGCGCGAGCTCGCCGATGCGCAGCTCATGCGGGATCTTGCCGGGCTCGGCGTCGCGGTGGCCGTCGCGCTCGGTGGCCTGCCAGCGGCCCAGAATTTCGAGCGCTCCGAGGGCAAAGCCTGGCCACAACGTGATGGTTTGCAGCGCGACGATCAGGCTGTCACGGCCGAACAGGGCGACGAACCAGGGCAGGCCGGCGGCGGGGACGACGTATGCTTCACCGTCCTGCGCGGTGGCGGGGAAGGGCAGGCGCAAGGCCGCCATGTCCTCGACCGCCTGGGTGATCAGGCTCTGCATGTTGGCGTTCGAGCAGGTGATGCGGGTCAGCTCGCGCTGCCAGGTGCGGCTGCCGTTGATGGTGGGGCCAGGCGGGGCGGTGGCGGTGCAGGCGGCGGGAATGTCGAGCCAATGCTCGCCGGCGGCGACACCATAGAGCAGGCAGGCATGCCACGCGCCGCCAGGGTCCAGCGCGATTTCGAAGCTGATGCGCCCGTTCGCGTAGACGGCGTGGGTGGCACCGCTGATGCGATCGGCATGAACCGACAGGACGCGGCGAAAATCGCGGTTGATGTAGGTGGTTGTCAGGCTCTGCGTCGATGGTTCCCAGTCGGTCGTGATGTGCCCGCGGCGAACGATGTGGCCGGATTTGACCTCGAAAATATCGGCGAAATCGGAGCGGACGGCGATCTCCAGATTGAACCGAACCATGGTGGCGCCATGGTTGCGCAGATCCAGATCCTCATGCACGCCGCCGCCGATGCGACGGGTGATGGCAAGTTCGAGCGTGTGCTCGATGATCGTGCCGTCTTCGGTTGTGACGTTGGGGTTGGTGAGAAAGATGCGGGCGAGGTCATGGCTGGGCGTGCCGCTGCTCAGCAATTCCCAGCGCTCACCGTTGGCGTAGATGTCCCACGCGCTGATGATGCGCGTGTCCTGGACATACAGCCCGCGGTCGGACGGCCAGGGGATCGATCCGTCCGGCTCGGTGAGCAGCACCGAATAGCCGTGATGCACGGCAAGCTGCGGCGGACCGACCTTGATCTCCAACGCCATGGGCCTGCACTCCGGAAGCAGAGAGTTCCTTTTTGACAAAAAAGAACCAAAAAACTTTTATGATTTTGGTTCTTCGTAACGGCGAGTGTCAGATGATTCCCCCCTGACCCGATAGTGCTCTATCACGCCGGCACGCGCCCGCCACCGAACATAAAGGAGTTTTTTCTTTTATTTGGTCGCCGGCTTGGGCGGCTGCGCATCCCGCCGCAGTCGGTGTTCGCCCAGCAGCAGCAGGATGGGGGCGGCGATGAAGATCGACGAGGTGGTGCCGACAACGATGCCGAACAGCATGGTCCAGGCGAAGCCCGAGATCGCCGCGCCGCCGAACAGGCCGAGCGGCACCGCGGCGAGAAAAAGCGTCATCGAAGTGCCCAGCGTGCGGTTCAGCGTCTCGTTGATCGACAGATCGATCAGCTCGCGCAGCGGCATCGATTTATATTTGCGCAGGTTCTCGCGCATCCGGTCATAGACCACCACCTTGTCGTTGGTGGAGTAGCCGATGATGGTCAGGATCGCGGCGACCATCACCAGGTCGAATTCTATCCCGGTGATGGCCAGAAAGCCGATCGTCTTGGTGACATCGAGGATCAGCGTGACCACCGCGCCGACCGCGAACTGCCATTCGAAACGGAACCAGATATAAACCAGGATCATCAGCAGGCTGATGCCAAGCGCCAGATAGCCGTTGGTGCGCAGCTCGTCGGAGACCGATGCGCCGACATTCTCGGTGCGCAAAATCTGTGCGCCGGGCGAGGATTTTTGCAACGCGGCGCGCACATTCTCGACCCGCGCGGCCGAGGCGGCGGGGCTGCTGTCGCGCTCCATGCGCAGCAACAGCGCGTCGTCTGCGCCGAAACGTTGCAGACCCGCATCATTGATGCCCTGCGCCGACAGGGCCGCGCGGATCGCGGCGAAATCGGCGGGCGCGGTGGTGTGGACCTCCATCACCAGCCCGCCACGGAAATCGATCCCCATGTTCAGGCCGGGATAGAAGAACAGGATCACCGAGGCGGTGGAGAGCAGGGCGGAAAAGGCGAGACCCAGAAAGCGGCCGCGCATGAACTTGATGGTGGTGCCATCGGGAACCAGACGAAACATCGGGCGCATGAACATCGCGATCAAACCGGAAGCGTTGCTGGGCGGCGGGCAACATACCAGCGCACCATCAGCAGCCGTGCGAACAAGGTCGCGGTGAACAGGGTGGTGATGATGCCCACGGTGATGGTGACGGCAAAGCCGCGCACCGGGCCGCTGCCGAACACGAACAGCATCACATGGGCGAGCAGCGCGGTGACGTTGCTGTCGATGATGGTGGTGTAGGCGCGGCGAAAGCCGGTCTCCATCGCGTTCAGCGGCGTTCGCCCGTTGCGCACCTCCTCGCGGATGCGCTCGTTGATCAGGATGTTCGCATCCACCGCCATGCCCAGCGTGAGCAGCACGCCGGCCATGCCGGGCAGGGTGAGGGTTGCCTCCATCAGCGACAGGATCGCCACCATCAGCACCAGGTTGAACACCAGCGCGAGGTTGGCCATCCAGCCGAACAGCCCATAGAACGCCCCCATGAAGGCGATCACCAGCACGAAGCCGGCGGCGAGCGCGATCATGCCGGCGCGAATCGAATCCGCGCCCAACTGCGGGCCGATCGTGCGGTCCTCGATCACTGTGAGCGGGGCGGGCAGAGCGCCGGCGCGCAGCAGCACCGCCAGATCATTGGCCGAAGCGGCATTGAAGCTGCCGCTGATCTGACCGCGCCCGCCCAGGATCGGCTCGCGGATCACCGGCGCGGAGATCACCTTGTCATCGAGCACGATGGCGAAGCGATGGCCGGTGTTGGCGCGGGTGACATCGGCGAAGCGGCGCCCGCCGATCGAATCGAAGGTGAAATTGACCACCCATTCCCCGGTCTGCGAATTCTGCCCGGCGCGGGCATCGGTGAGGTTCGCGCCATCCACCTCGACGCGGCGGCGCACCGCGATTTTCTGGGTCGGGCTGTCCTGCATCGGCAGGAAATCCACCCCCGGCGGCGGGGCGGCGGCGAGCGAGGCGGTTTCGTCCACCAGGCGGAAGGTCATGTGCGCGGTCTTGCCGAGCAGCTCCTTGATCCTGTTCGGGTCCTCGATGCCGGGAAGCTGGACGATGATGCGGTCGTCGCCCTGGCGGGCGATCTGGGGATCGACCACGCCGGTCTCGTCGATGCGGCGGCGGACGATCTCGATCGATTGCGCCAGCGCGCCGTTCGCGCGGTCATGCAGGGCGGTGGGCAGCAGCGTCATGCTCACCTGCCCGTCCGGCGAGGTGGCGACCTCGTAATCGGCGGGGATGCCGCTGCCCGCGGCGATGTCGCGCAGCGCGGCGGCGGCGCGGTCGGCCTGCGCGGGGTCACGCAGGCGCAGCACCACGCGGTTCTGCGCCGGCTGGGTGGCAAGGCCCTGATAGCCGATGGAGCCGCGCACCAGCGCCGAACGGGCCGAGTCCGCGAGGCTTTCCAGCCGCTCGCGGATCACCGCCGACATGTCGATTTCCATCAGCAGGTACGACCCGCCGCGCAGATCGAGCCCCAGATGAACGGCGCGCCAGGGCAGCCAACTCGCCGGGGCAGGCATGATGTTGGGCAGGCCGAGCAGCACGCCGAGCAGGCAGATGCCGACGATCAGCAACTGCTTCAACCGGCTGAAATACATCATGGCGGGCAGGCATCTCCGGATGGTGGCACGGCGGCCGGCGGCGAACCGCCGAGCGGGCCGGCGCGCGCGGAACATGCCGCCCCGGGCGCGGGCTGGCAACCCTGCCGGCAAACAGGCACAAAGAGCCGCCGGCTGGCGGCCGGCGCGGCGGAGGTGGTGCGATGGATGAGCGGCGGTTGCGGATCGGGGTGGTGGGTGCCGGACATTTCGGGCGGTTTCACGCGCTGAAGGTGGCGGCGGGCGCGCGCGCGCAGCTGGTGGGGGTGCACGACCCCGACCCGGCGCGCGCGGCGGTGGTGGCGGCGGAATGCGGCTGCCCGGTGCTCGGACGCGATGAACTGATCGCCGCCAGCGAGGCGGTGATCGTGGCCGCACCGGCGGAGGCGCATTTCGACGTGGCGCTGCAGGCCATCGAGGCCGGGCGGCATCTGCTGGTGGAAAAGCCGATCACCGCGACGCTGGCGCAGGCCGACGCGCTCGCGCTCGCGGCGGCGGCGCGCGGGCTGGTGGTGCAGGTGGGGCATCTGGAGCGCTTCTCGGCGGCGCACGGCGCGGTCTCCGCGCGGGTCGGCAAGCCGCTCTACATCGAGGCGATTCGCATCGCGCCGTTCAAGCTGCGCGGCACCGATGTATCGGTGATCCTCGATCTGATGATCCATGATCTGGATTTGGTGCTGGCGCTGGTGGACAGCCCGATCGAGAGCGTGGACGCGGTGGGCGTGCCGCTGGCCAGCGCGTTCGAGGACATCGCCAATGCGCGGCTGCGCTTCGCCAATGGCTGCGTCGCCACCATCACCGCGAGCCGGGTCTCGACCAAGCTCGAGCGGCGGATGCGGATTTTCGGGCAATCGGGCTATCTCACGGTGGATTTCGCCAACCGCAAGCTGGTGATGCTCGAACGCGCCCAGGATGACAGCCCGCTCGGGTTTGCCCAGCACGAGGTGACCTGGCAGGAGCATGACGCGATCACCGCCGAGCACGCCGCCTTCATCGCCAGCGTGCTCGATGGTGCGCCGGTGCTGGTGGACGCGGCGGCCGGGCGGCGGGCGCTGGCGGCGGCACTGGCGGTGGGCGAGGCGATGGCGGCGAGCCGGGCGCGGATGCTGGAATCCGGCATCCTGCGGCTGCCGGTCGGGTAGCTCGATGTGTGGCTGGCGCGCCTGGCTGCTGGCGGTGTGCGCGGTGCCAGTGGGCGCGCGGGCGGAGCCGCTGCGGCTTGCGATCACCAATTCTGGCATTTATCTCAGCGCCTTCGTGGCGCAGGAAAACGGCTATTTCGCCGCGCACGGGCTCGATGTCACGATCGAGCCGGTGGTCATCACCTCCACCATGCCGGCGGCGCTGATGTCGGGCTCGGTGCAGATCGCCGGGCCATCGACGCCGGTGTTCCTGCAGGCGGTCGATGGCGGCATCGATCTGGTGGCGCTGGCCGGCAGCGCGCTGGCCACCCCCGACGGGCCCAACGAAGCGCTGCTCGCGCCAGCGGGATCAGCGATCCGCGCGCCGGCCGACCTTGGCGGGCGACGGGTGGGAGTGCCGGGCATCGGCACCATCATGGATGTGATCTTTCGCCACTGGCTCGCCGCCGAGGGGGTGGACCAGGCCAGGGTGAATTTCGTCGAGGTCGGCATGGCGCGGGTCGCCGACGCGCTGCGCGGCGGGGTGGTGGATGCGGCGGTGGCCAATGATCCGGTGCTGTTCCGGATTCTGCGGCAGGTCCCGCCTCCGGGCTATGTGGTCTATTACATGCGCGCGCTGCCCGGCGCGCTGCCGATCGTGCTGTATGTCGCGCGGCGGGACTGGGCGATGGCGCATCCCGCGGCGGTGGCCGGGTTCCGGGCGGCGACCAAGGACGGAGCGGCGTTCGCGCTGGCGCATCCGGACGCGGCGCGGGCGATCATGGCGAAATATCTGCACGTGTCCGACGCGGTGCTGGCGGACATGGAATTGCCCGAACTGGCGCCGGCGGTGACGGTCGATCAGCTCGCGCGGATGGCGGCGATGATGCGCGCGCAGGACATGCTGCACGGCACGCTGGCCGAGCCGGCGGCGGATGTGACGGGGTTGCTCGCGCCCTGACCGCGCGGCGCGGCGCTCAGCGGGCCGGCGTGTAGCGCCAGACGCTGGCCGGCGGGAAGTTGAGCGGGGTCCATTCCTCGCGCTTGGCGACGAGCCCGTGCTTCTTCCACGGCAGCGGCGAGGTGACGCAGTAGGTGAAATGCAGGAAGCCGCGACCGGGCGCCACCGCCTCGATCGAATCGATGAAGCGGGCCTGTTCGGCGACCGGCAGCAGCACCAGCGGGATGCCGCAGATCACGGTGCCGATATTGCCCTGGATGTTGGCCGGCAGCACCCGCGGCAGGTCGCGCGCGTCGCCCTCGATCACGCGCGCGCCGCGCAGCGACTGGGCCAGGTGCTTGGCCATTTCCGGCACGATCTCGCACACGATCAGCCGGTCCGCGGGCAGGCCGGCGGCGAGCAGCGCGCGCGAGACGACACCGGTGCCGGCGCCAAGCTCCAGCACGTATTCCGAGGCGCTCCAATGGGTCTGCCGCACGATGCGCTCGCACAGCGACGCCGAGGAGGGCACGATCGAGCCCATCTGCAACGGGTTGGCGACCCAGCGCTTGAGGAACAGCAGCGGGTTGGAGATCGTCTTGTGGTCCGGCGCCTTTTGGTCTGGCGTTCCCGCGGAGTCGGTGCTGGTGCGTTCACCCTCGCGGGTCTGGCTGACGACGTGCTGCATGAACGCTCCGACCCTATCGCGACCTGAGAAAGGTGCAGTGTGCCATGGCCCGGCGATTCGTCACGCGATTCGTCCGGACCGCCCGATCACTTGATCTTGGCTTCCTTGAACGCGACGTGCTTGCGCACGACCGGGTCGTATTTGCGCATTTCCATCTTGCCGGTGGTGGTGCGGGCGTTCTTCTTGGTGACATAGAAGAAGCCGGTGTCGGCGGTGGAAACGAGTTTGATCTGGATGGTGTTGGTCTTGGCCATGCTGGTTCTCCGAGAAGCGCGGAAAATGCGCAGAGCCGTTCGGACAGGTCAAGAGGCTTGAGGTCCCGCTGGCCTGGCTGCTGCCATGCCGATCAGGGAGGCGGCGGGGTGAGCGCGAGCCGTGCGGCGCGGTACAGCGCCGGGGTGGCGAGCAGACGGCGGGCGGTCAGCATGTCCTGCTCGCGCCCCTCGGCGGCCGGGCAGGCGGCGCGGATGCCCAGGATGGTGGCCGGCGCCGCGCCGGGGCGGATGGTGGCATGGCGCAGCAGCGCGGGCAGCATGTCGAGCCGGTCGGCGGCCAGATCGCGCATTTGCCCGGCGAGCGCGCCGCTGCCCAGTGCCGTGCAGATCTGCGGCAGCACCCCCAGCGCCTGCAGTGGATAGCCGGCCGGCGCCAGCACCCGGCTCCAGGTGACATAGAGCGCGCCGCCATCGGGCAGGGTGGTGACGGTCTGCACCAGGCCCTTGCCCAGGGTGGCGCTGCCGATCAGCACCGCGCGGCCGTGGTCCTGGAGCGCGGCGGCGAGAATTTCGGCCGCCGAGGCGGTGCGGCCATCGACCAGCACCACCAGCGGCAGCCCATCGGTGATGTCGTCGGGGCGGGATTGCCAGGTCGTGCTGGCCTCCGGGTCGCGCCCCTCGGTCACCGCCACCACGCCGCCGCCGAGCATCAGGTCCGCGGTCTGCGCCGCCTGCCGCAGCAGCCCGCCGCGATTGCCGCGCAGATCGAGGATCAACCCGGCCGGCGGGCGGGCATGGCCGGGGTCGCGCAGCGCGCGCAGCAATTCGGTCTCCACCCGGCGGTCGGTGTCGTGGGTGAAGCCGGTGATCCGCAGGCCGAGCCAGGTGCCGGCGCGCCCGGCCGGGATGGTCTGGGCATACACGGTCTCGGGGGTGACGATGCGGCGGGCGACCCGCTGCTCGCGCACGCGCCCCGAGGCCGCGCGCACGCGCAGCACCGTGTCGGTGTCCTCGGGGCCGGCGAGCCAGCGCGCCACCGTGTCCGGGGTCTGGCCGCGGGTGGATTGTCCGTCCACCGCCTCGATCGCCTCGCCGGGTCGCAGGCCCGCCTCGGCGGCCGGCCCGTCATCCTTCACATGGGCGATCACCGCCCATCCGCCCAGGCTGTCCAGCTCTACCCCCAGGCCGGCGCTGCCTTCCAGCCAGGCGGTCTGGCGGCTGCCCTCGGCGGGCGGCGCGTAGCGCGAGTAGGGGTCGAAATGGTTGAACAGCTCGTCGAAAAAGCTGCTGATGATGGCCTGCGGACCGGCCGCGCGCAGCGCCGGCGAGGCGGCCCAGCCGGCGTCGGCGAGGCTGGCGGCCAGGCTGGCCCAGCCCGGCGCATCGTCGGTGTCCGGCGCGTGGCGCGACAGCAATGGTTTGGCGCCCAGCCGCACCTCGATCTCGTTGCCGCGCACCACCGTGGACAGGCGCGGATCAAGTGCCGGCAACCCATCCAGCCCCCACAGCGCGAGGTCGCGCGGGGTGGCGGGGTCCAGGGTGCGCGGCAGCATGAAGGCGAAGGCGGCGGTCAGGATGGTGGCGGCGCGGGCGCTGTCGAAGCGGGTGGCGACGATGCCGGGGTCGAGCGGTGGCAGGGTCTGGGCGCGCGCCGCGCCGGGCAGCAGCAGCGCCAGCGCCAGCAGCGCCCAACGACCAGGCGCGGTGGCGCGGCGCGTCAAGATGCCCGGCGCGCCCGGCCCGGTGGGCTGGCGCGGCGGCGCCGTTCGCTGGTGGTGGGGGGCTGGTCCATCGGCTCTGGTTCAAGGATGCGAAACGCCATCGCGCCGGTCAATGCATTTGCTTCCACCAGCCGCGCCAGCACCTTCTGCGACAGCACGAAGCGCCGGCCCGAGCGGCGGCCGGTGAGGCTGTGGCTGGCCTCGTCATGCTCCCAGAAATCGTCCGGCAGGCCGGAGAAGGGCACCAACCCGCTGGCGCCGCTTTCCTCCAGCGTGAGAAACAGGCCGAATCGGGTGACGCCGGAGATGCGGGCGGCAAAATCATGCCCGGCGCGGCCGGCGAGGAAGGCGGCCAGATAGCGGTCGTTGGCGTCGCGCTCGGCCAGCACCGCGCGGCGTTCGGCGGCGTTGATGCGCTCGGCGATCGCCTCGAATCCGCTGGCCTCGCTGGCACCGATCCCGTCATCGCCAAGGCCCAGACCGCCGATCAGCGCGCGATGCACCAGCAGATCGGCGTAGCGGCGGATCGGGCTGGTGAAATGCGCGTAGCGCGGCAGGGCGAGGCCGAAATGGCCGATATTGTCCGGGCTGTAGACCGCCAGCGACTGGCTGCGCAGCACCACCTCGCTGACCAGCCCGGCCTGATCCGTGCCCGCCACCTGTGCGAGCACGCCGGCGAGATCGCGCGGATGGATGGCCGCCACCGCCGGCAGGCTGATGCCGATGCCGTGTAGGAAGCTGCGCAGCACGAACAGCTTTTCCTCCGACGGCGGGGCATGGATGCGATACATGCAGGGCCGGCGCAGCCGCTCCAGCTCCTCGGCGGCGCAGACATTGGCCAGCACCATGAATTCCTCGATCAGCCGATGGCTGTCCAGGCGCGGGCGCGGGGTGACCTCGGCCACCGAGCCATCCTCGGCGAGGCGCACCTGGCGTTCGGGCAGATCAAGATCGAGGGTGCCACGCGCCTGGCGGGCGGCGCTGAGCGCGGTGAAGGCGGCATAGAGCGCGGGCAGCAAATCCGGCGGCAGACCCGCCGGGGTGGTGGCGGTGTCGGCGGCGGCCTGGATCTGCTCGTAGGTGGTGCGCGCGGCGCTGCGCATCAGCCCGCGGCCGAATCGGTGCCCGCGCTTGCGGCCGTCAGCGCCCAGATCGATCTCGACGAACAGGCAGCCGCGATCCTGCCCCGGTTGCAGGCTGCACAGCCCGTTGGACAGCGCCTCGGGCAGCATGGGCACCACGCGGTCGGGGAAATAGACCGAATTGCCGCGCCGCTGCGCCTCGGCATCGAGCGCGCTCGACGGGCGCACGTAATGGGCGACATCGGCGATCGCCACCACCAGCCGCCAGCCGCTCTCGCCTGCCTGCGCGAACACCGCGTCGTCGAAATCGCGGGCGTCGGCGCCGTCGATGGTGATCAGGTTCAGCCCGCGCAAATCTTCGCGCCCGGCGATGCCGGTGGGGCGCGCGGCGGCGGCCAGGGCATCGTCGGGGAACTGGTCGGGGATGTCGTTGCTGGCGATGCAGAGCAGCGAGATGGCGCGCGCGTCGCCCAGCCGGCCGAGCCGTTCGACGATGCGCGCTGGCTTGAGGCCGAGCCGGTTGGCGGGCAGCGGCGTGGCGCGGACGATCTCGCCCGATTCCGCCCCGCCGGCCTCGCCTGGTGGCACCAGCCACTCGGCGCGGGCGTGGCGGTCGGCCGGTTGGATGCGGCCTTCGCCTGGCGTGTCGCCGCCGGCGCGATACAGCCCGATGATGCGTGCCGGCGCGTCGGAGAGTCGGTGCAGGGTGCGCGCGATGAAGCGCCCCGGCCCGGCGGGGCGCAGCCGGGCCAGCACCTGTTCGCCGGGCGCCAGCGCCGGCTGTCCGGGGCGCTCGGGCGCCATGGTGATGCGCGGCGGCGGGCCGGCGGCGCGGTCCCATTCCAGGGGGCGGGCGGTGGCATCGCCGTCACGGTCGGTGCCGGTGATCAGCAGGGCGAGCGTGTCGGGCAGGCGCGCGGGCTTCGGGCGCGCGCCGCCGGACCTGGCCTTGGCGCGTGGCGGACCTGGGTCGCCGCGCTTTTTGGCCAATCTAGCGCGCCCTGGCGGCGGCTTTGGCGGCCGGCTTTGCCTTAAGGGCGGTCGTTGCCTTCCCGGATGCTTTTGCCTTGGTCGGGGCCTTCGCCTTGGTGGCGGCCTTCGGTTTGGTCGGGGCCTTGGCCGCCGCCTTCGCCGCCGCCTTCGGCTTTGCCTTGGCGGGTGCCGCGGTCTCCGCCTTGGCGGCCTTGGTGGCGCGCGGCTTGGCGGCGGGCTT
>DAHWBL010000052.1 GCA_027323595.1 Acetobacteraceae bacterium
GTGATGGCCGCCCAGGCATTGCGCGCCGGCCTGTCGGTGGAGGAAATCCACGACGTCACCCGCTTCGACCCCTGGTACCTGCGCGAGCTGGAAACCATCGTCGCCGCCGAACGCGCGATCGCCGCGGACGGCCTGCCCACCGAGGCCGCCGCCCTGCGCCGGATCAAGGCACTCGGGTTTTCCGACGGCCAGCTCGCCAAACTCGCCAACCTCGCCGAGACCGATGTCGCCGCCCTGCGCGCCCGGCTGAACGTGCATCCGGTCTACAAGCGCATCGACACCTGCGCCGCCGAATTCGCCTCCGCCACGCCCTACATGTATTCGACATACGAAGGCGGCTTCGGCGAGCCCGAATGTGAATCACTGCCCACCGACAAAAACAAAATCATCATCCTCGGCGGCGGCCCCAACCGCATCGGCCAGGGCATCGAATTCGACTATTGCTGCGTCCATGCCGCCTATGCCCTGCGCGAGGCCGGCTTCGAGACCATCATGGTCAATTGCAACCCCGAAACGGTCAGCACCGACTACGACACCTCCGACCGGCTCTATTTCGAGCCGCTCACCGCCGAGGACGTGATCGCGCTGATCCGCCGCGAACAATCCAACGGCACCCTGCTCGGCTGCATCGTCCAGTATGGCGGCCAGACGCCGCTGAAACTCTCGCAATCGCTGGCCCGCGCCGGCATCCCGATCCTGGGCACCAGCGCGGATGCGATCGACGCCGCCGAGGACCGTGAGCCCTTCCAGTCCCTGTTGCAGAAACTCGGCCTGCGCCAACCCGAAAACGGCATCGCCCGCTCCGCCGCCGAGGCCGAGACGATCGCCGAGCGCATCGGCTATCCGGTGGTGATCCGCCCCAGCTACGTGCTCGGCGGGCGCGCCATGGAGATCGTGCATGAGCGCTCCGGCCTCGCCCGCTACATGCGCGAGGCGGTGCGCGTCTCCGGCGACAACCCGGTGCTGATCGACCGCTATCTCAACGACGCCATCGAGGTCGATGTCGATTGCATCGCCGACGGGCGCGACGTGTTCGTCGCAGGCGTGATGGAGCATATCGAGGAAGCCGGCATCCATAGCGGCGATTCCGCCTGCTCGCTGCCGCCCTACACGCTGGCCCCCGCGATGGTCACCGAGCTGAAGCTGCAAACCGAGGCGATGGCGCGCGCGCTCAACGTCATCGGCCTGATGAACGTGCAGTTCGCCATCAAGGGCGACGACGTCTACGTGCTCGAAGTCAATCCGCGCGCCTCGCGCACCGTGCCCTTCGTCGCCAAGGCCACCGGCATCCCGGTCGCCAAGATCGGCGCCCGCGTCATGGCCGGCGCCAGGCTCGCCGAGTTCCGCCTGCACACCCGCGCGGTGTCCGCCCACGTCGCGGTCAAGGAGGCGGTGTTTCCGTTCAGCCGCTTCGATGGCGTGGACACCATCCTCGGCCCCGAAATGAAATCCACCGGCGAGGTGATGGGCATCGATTCCAGCTTCGATCGCGCCTTCGCCAAAAGCCAGCTCGGCGCCGGCACCCGCCTGCCGATGACCGGCACGGTGTTCCTGTCGCTGAAGGACGCCGACAAATCCGCCGCCATCCCGCTCGCCCGGCGCCTGGTGGACATGGGCTTTGCCATCCTGGCCACCCGCGGCACCGCCGCCCGGCTCGCCGATGCCGCAATTCCGGTCAGCAGCATCAACAAGGTTCTGGAAGGCCGCCCGCATTGCGTGGACGCCATCCGCTCGGGCGACATCCAGCTGGTGATCAACACCGCGTCAGGCCCGCAATCCATCGCCGACAGCTTCGACATCCGCCGCAACGCGCTCACCCACCTGGTGCCGGTCTACACCACCTTCGCCGGCGCGCGCGCGGCAATCCTGGCCATCGCGGCCCTCAAGGCGGGGACTCTTGAAGTTGCGCCGCTGCAAGCGTATTTTCACGGATCGTTCTGACCCTCGGTGCAATCCGCCCCGGGGTGAGAGCGTGTGACCCCGTCCACTGGCTGAACCGCGTTTGAGGATCGTCGCCTTGCAAAAATTCCCGATGACCGCCCTTGGGCTGAAGCGGTTGGAGGACGAACTGCGCCTGCTCAAGAGCACCGAGCGGCCGGCGGTCATCCGCGCGATCGCCGAGGCCCGCAGCCATGGCGACCTGTCCGAAAACGCCGAATATCACGCCGCGCGCGAACGCCAATCCTTCATCGAGGGCCGCATCGCCGAGCTGGAGGAAGTCACCGGCGCCGCCGAAGTGATCGACCCCGCGGCGCTGTCGGGCGAGCACGTGAAATTCGGTGCCCACGTCAAGCTCGTCGATGAGGAAAGCGAAAAAGAGGCGAACTACCAGATCGTCGGCATGTACGAGGCCGACATCAAGCTCGGCCTGCTGTCGATCTCCTCACCGCTCGCCAAGGCGATGATCGGCAAGAAACCCGGCGACACCATCTCGGTCCCCGCCCCCGGCGGTGATCGCAGCTACGAGATCCTCTCGGTTCGTTTCGGCTGATCCGATGATCACGCTGACGGATGTGCAGGATGCGGCCGCGCGCATCGCCGGCCGCGTCATCCGCACGCCCACGCTGCCCTCGCACGCCGTCTCGCGCGCCACCGGCGCGGACGTCACCCTCAAGCTCGATTGCCTGCAAGCCACCGGCGCCTTCAAGGAACGCGGCGCGGCCAACCGCCTCGCGCTGCTCACCGCGGCCGAACGCGCCGCCGGGGTGGTCGCCATGTCCGCCGGCAACCACGCCCAGGCCGTCGCGCGCCACGCCTCGCTGCTCGGCATCAAGGCCACCATCGTCATGCCGCGCTTCACCCCCTCCACCAAGGTCACCCGCACCGCCGGCTGGGGGGCCGAAGTCGTGCTGCATGGCGACACCCTCGCCGAAACCGCCGCCCACGCCGAACACCTCGCCGCCACACAAGGCCTGATCTACATCCACCCGTACGACGACGACGCGATCATCGCCGGCCAGGGCACCCTGGCGCTGGAAATGCTGGAAGACGCGCCCGAGCTCGATGTGCTGATCATCCCGGTCGGCGGCGGCGGCCTCATCGCCGGCTGCGCCACCGTCGCACGCGCGCTGCGCCCGAACCTGCAAATCCTCGGCGTCGAGGTCGAAAACTACACCGCCATGGCCCAGCGCCTGGCCGGCCAACCGGTGAGCGTCGGCGGCGCCACCATCGCCGAGGGCATCGCCGTGCGCGACGTCGGCGAACGCCCGCTGGAAATCATCCGCCAGAAAGTGGACGACATCCTGATCGTCCCCGAACGCCGCGTGGAAGACGCCATCGCGCTGCTCTGCGAGGGTGCCAAAGTGGTGGCCGAAGGGGCCGGCGCCATCGGCGTCGGCGCGCTGCTCGCCTTCCCCGAACGCTTCCGCGGCAAGCGCGTCGGCACCACCGTCTGCGGCGGCAACATCGACAGCCGCATCCTGTCCACCGTGCTGGTCCGCGCCCTGCTGCGCGACGGCCGCCTGCTGCGCCTGCACATGGACATCCCCGACCGCCCCGGCGTACTCGCCGACATCGCCGGCCACATCGGCCGCTCGGGCGGCAACATCATCGAAGTCAGCCACCAACGCCTGTTCGCCTCCGAAAGCGTGCAGGCCGCGGAACTGGAAGTGATGGTCGAAGCCCGCGATTCCGCCCACGCCGACGACATCACCAAGGCGCTGGAAACCGCGTATGTGGTCAGAAGGCTGTAGGGCGGGAGCATCCCGCCCCTACCCCCACACCCAAACAAACCGCTTCATCCACAATCAAAACCCTGCCACCCTCGCGCCATGCGCACCTACCGCCGCAACTACCTCCCCGGCGGCACTTTCTTCTTCACGGTCAATCTGCACGACCGCGCATCAAATCTCCTGGTCAAGCATATCGACATCCTGCGCGCCGCGGTGCGCGCAACGCGGCAAAAGCTCCCCTTCCATATCGATGCCTGGGTCGTCCTGCCGGACCACACCCATTGCGTCTGGACTCTGCCGCAGGGCGCCTCAAATTTCCCCGCCCGCTGGCACGCAATAAAATCCACCTTCTCCAAATCCCTGCCCGACGCGGGAACGCGCACCGCGGAATCCACCCGTCGCGGCGAGCGCGGCATCTGGCAACGCGGCTATTGGGAACACACCTTGCGCGACGAGGCAGACCTCGCCGCCCACATCGACTACATCCACTACAACCCGCTGAAACACGGCCACGTCACCAACCTGTCCGATTGGCCCCACTCAACCTTCCACGGATATGTGTCCCAAGGCCATTATCCCCGGAGTTGGGGTCACACCGCCCCACCCAACGAACCAACCCAGGCCGGCGAACGCCCCTGAAACAAGGCGGGATTCTCCCGCCCTACCCCCTTCGCCACGCTGACCCGTAGGGCGGGAGCATCCCGCCTGGCCACAAAGGACCATGCCTCGTGCGGCGGTAAAGTTACGCGCCGCTCATCCGACGTAAAAAACCCCCTCAAACAACCCGCACCACCCCCGAATACCGCCCCACCACCGGATCACCGCTCACCAACACAACATCCTCAACAATCGCCTGCGCCACCAGCAACCGATCGAACGGATCGCGATGCAGCGCCGGCAGCCCGTCCACCGCCACCACATGCGCCCCGCTGATCGCGAGTTCGACGTAGCCCGCCGCCAGCAACCCCGCCCGCAGCGCCCGCGGGTCAACCCGAAAATCCTCCCGCCCAAGCCCCGCCTTGATCGCCACCTCCCAGATCGAGGCGACGGAAAACAACAATTCGTTCGCCTCATCCTCGATCATCCCGCGCGCCGCCGCCGACAGCCGCGCCGAACCTGCCGCCGCCCACAGCAGCAAATGCGTGTCCAGCAGAACCCTCACGGCGCCGACCCGCCCCCACCGAACAGCGCGTCGATCTCCTCGGCCCCCATCCGGTCGAAATCATCGGGCACCGCGATCCCGCCCGCCATGAACCCCACCCGCGGGCTGCGCGCCGGCGGCTCGACCGCCGACACCACCACCAGCGGCCGCCCCGCCTTGGCGATCACGAACGACTCACCCCGCACCGCCGCGGCGATCAGCCGCGACAAATGGGTCTTCGCCTCATGGATATTCACCGTCAGCATCTCGACACCTAAAACTTAGTCTATCAGACTTAGTCCGAATCACCGCGACATTCAATCACCCCACCCCACCCGTCCACGGATCAACAATCCCGACCCCGCACCCATCGAAATCCGCCACATTGCGGGTGGCAAGCACCGCGCCGCGTGACCGCGCGATCGCCGCGATCTGCGCATCCGCCTGCGAAATCGGCCG
>DAHWBL010000092.1 GCA_027323595.1 Acetobacteraceae bacterium
GATCTGGAGCCCGACTACGCCGCCGGGCTGCGCGCCGCCGCCGCCCCGCTCGGCGAGGCGGTGATCTTCGCCGGCTTTCAGGAGCGGCCGGATGAATTCTACCGCGCCGCCGACATGTTCGTGTTCGCCTCGCACCAGGAAGGCTTCGGCAATGTGCTGCTGGAGGCGATGGCGGCGGGGCTGGCGGTGATCTGTCGGCGGCTGCCCGGCGTCACCGACTGGATTCTGGACGATGGCGCGCTGGGGCTGCTGTTCGACGATGACGGCGAATATCCGCCCTTGGTGCGCCGGCTCGCCGCCGACCCCGCGGCACGCGCCGCACTCGGGGCCGCCGGGCGGGCGGCGGTGGAGCAGCGATTCGAGATGGGCACAGTGGCGGCGCGCTATGTGGCGCTGTATGAAGGCGCGACAGACGCACGGCAGACCGTGTAAAGGGGTCGGCGATGAACAGGATATTGCTGGCACAACTGCCGAGCCCACCGGGCAAGAACGTGTTCCGCGAATGGGCGGGCGGGATGGGCACGGCACTTCCCTCGGCGCGCACCGACTGGGGCCATGACCAGCAATTCTACGACATCCCGCTGCTGGCGCTGCTCTACATCGCCGCCGGGCTGCGCGCCGCCGGCGCTGATCTGCTGTATCGCGATTTCCAGTCCGAGGCCCGCCTGGAGCTGGCGAGCTTCGATGCGAGCCTCGCCGGCGGCGGGGTCGGGGTGCTGATCACCCAGGTCAATCTGCCCTCGCTGGAGCATGACATCGAGCTGCTGCGCCGCGCCCGCGCGGTGGTGCCGGGGCTGCGCATCCTGCTGTTCGGGCCGAGCGCCAAATGGTTCGCCGAACGGCTGCTGCGCGAGGGCATCGCCGATGTCGTCGTCGAGGAAGCCGAGGAACTGCTGTGCGTCGCCGACGCGCTGGCGCTGCGCGACGGGCACCTCGATGACCTGCAGGGCTGCGCGGTCTGGCGCGACGGGGCGGTGGCGCATCTGCCGGCGCGCACGCGGATGACCGACCTCGATTTCGTCGATTTCCCCGCCTACGACCTGCTGGATTTCACCCGCTACGAGAGCGACTACTATCTGGATCGGCGCCATCGCTACGCCACCGTCTTCACCACCAAGGGCTGCCCGTACAAATGCGGCTACTGCCCCTATCCGTACGGGTTCGGCAAGCGGCTGGTGTATCGCTCCCCCGCGCGCGTCGTCGATGACATCGCGCGCCTGCAAGCCGATTTCGGCGTCGAGCAGATCCTGTTCCGTGACCAGGTGTTCACCGTCAATCCGCGCCACGCCCGCGCGGTGTGCGAGGCGATCATCGCCCGCGGGATCGAGATCATGTGGGTGTGCGAAACCCGCTACGACCTGATCGACGCCGACATGCTCGATCTGATGTGGCGGGCGGGGTGCCGGGAAATCCATTACGGACTCGAATCCGCCGACGCGGACATGTTCGCCGCGGTGGCCAAATCCGACGGCAAGCCCTCGCTCGATCGCTTCGCCGAGGTAATCGGGCTGACCCGCCGGCAGGGCATGCGCGCGCATGTGCACCTCATCGTCGGGCTGCCCGACGAAAGCCGCTCCAGCCTGCGCAACACCGCACGCTGGCTGCGCGCGGTGCGGCCCGATTCCGTGCAGCTCGCCTATTTCGTCCCCTATCCCGGCACGCCGCTGTTCGACGAGCTGCGCGCCAGCGGCGAGCTTGGCGATCTCGACCGGATCGATTGGGAATCATTTGGCTCCTTCACCGATCCGGTGATCCCCACGCGCCACATGAGCATCGCGCAGGTGCGCCATGGCCGTGAGCGTCTGGCGGTGGACTGGCAGCTCAGCCTCGCCGACCGGATCGTGAACAAGGTCCGCCGCCTGGCCGGCCTGCGCGCGGCGTGAGCGAAGCCGCGCCCGAACCGCGCCCGCGCGGCGGGGTGTTCTCGCACGCCATCATTTTCGGGCTGGCGCCGCTGCTGCAAAAAATCGTCGGGCTGGTGCTGCTGCCCTTCTACACCCATTTCCTCAGCCCGCGCGATTACGGCGAGATCGACGTGCTCACCATCGCCACCGGCGCGGTCGGGCTGATCTTCTCGCTGGAACTGCGACAGGGCTATATCCGCGCCTGGATCGCAGCGCCGGACCGCGCCGCCAAGGCGCGGCTGTACAGCGCGGCGGCCGGGCTGCTGGGGCTGCTCGGGCTGCTCGGGTCGATCGGGTTTTTCGCCGCCAGCCGGCCGCTCGCGCACGCGCTGCTCGGCCGCGATCTCGCCTGGCCATACCGCGCGGTGGTGGCCAGCGGGGTGTTCTTCTACGTCGCCAACATGGTGCCCAGCGCCACCTTGCAGGCGGACCTGCGGGCCGGGCGGATGGTCAGCATCAGCCTGCTGCAATTCATCTGCGCGGCCACCACCACCATCGTCGCGGTGGTCTGGCTGGGGCTCGGGCCGGAGGGGTTTTTCCTCGGCGGCGCGGTGGCCGCGGCACTCGGCATCGGCGCCATCGGCTGGATGCTGCGCGACCTCATGGTGTGGCGCGTCGATCCGTGGGCCACGCTGGCCGGGCCGCTGGTCTATGCGCTGCCGCTGCTGTTCAGCGGCATCGGCTATTTCATCGTGCGCAACTCCGACCGCTTTTTGGTGTCGCGGCTGATGTCGGTGGCCGATCTGGGGCTGTATTCGCTGGCCTGGTCGCTGGCCAACCTGCTGCTGACCTTCGTGTTCCTGCCGTTGCAGACCTCGCTCGATGTGTGGCGCTTTCGCATGCACCAGCAGGGCGGCCAGGAGGCGGCGTTCGCGCGGGTGCTGCGCAGCGCCAATCTGCTGACCGCCATCGCCGCCATCGGGCTGTGCAGCTTCGCCGCCGACGCCTTCGCCTTCTCGGCTGATGCGCGCTACGGCAAGGCGATGCTGTATGTGCCGGTGCTGGCCGCCGCGGTGCTGCTGCAGGTTGGCTACACCGTGGTCGCCTCGCCGTTTTTCGTGAAGGGCTCGACGCGCGAATGGGCCTGGGTGCAGGCCGGCGCGGCGGTGTTGCAGGTGGGCGCGACGCTGGCGATGGTGCCGCTGCTGGGCGTGCTGGGGGCGGCGATCGCCAATGTCGTCACCAACGGATTTCTTTACGCCATGGCCGCGCTGCGCGGACCCCGGCACTGGGCGGTGCCGTTCGACCATCGCGCGGTGCTGACGGTGATCGCGCTCGGCACCGCGCTGTCGATGGCGCGCCGGTTCACCCCGATCGACTCGCTGCTGCTCGCCGGTCTCGCCGATGCCGCGACCTGTCTTGCCTTCCTGCTCGCGCTGTGGGC
>DAHWBL010000095.1 GCA_027323595.1 Acetobacteraceae bacterium
GATCTGCCGCCGAAGGTGATCGGCCCGGTGGCGCCGTCCAGCTCGGGAATTGCGACCATCATCGTCGCCTCGACCGGCGTGAGCCCGCGCGGGTCGGCGGCCCATTGCTCCAACGTCTGGAACTCGGCCGGATGGGCGGCGACATAGGCGACATCGAGCCGACTCAGAACCGCGCGCGCCGCATCCGAATCATTGTAGGCTGGCCCGCCAACAAGTGAAAACCCGGTCAGCGACAGCACGGCATCCACGCGGGCGACGCCGTCGGCGATGAAATAGCGCTCCATCGCCGGACGGCTATCAAGCCCGGCCGCGAACGCCGGCACCACGCGCAGCCCGCGCGCATGCAATGCCGCGATCACCCCGTCATAATGGCCGGTGTTGCCCGACAGCACATACGAGCGCAGCAGCAGCACGCCGACCGTGCCGGCCTCGCCCCCGGCCGGCAGATCGTCCAGGCGGTCGCTGATGCGCCCTGCCATGCGCGGATGGTAGAGCCCCACATCAGGATATTCGATCGGCGGTGCCGCGGCGATGCCCGCCAGCGCGGCGCGCGGGCCGGCGGCATAGCGCCCGACCAGCAGGCGCACCATCGAAGCGATGTTTTCATCCGAGCCCGCCAGCCAATATTGCAGGCCAAGAAAATAGGCCCGCAAATCCTGCGCGGTGCCGGGCAGAAACCGCAACAGCTTCGGCAATTGCCGCAACATCGCCATCTGCCCGCGCCCGGAGCTCTGCGCGCCACCTTTGGTCTTGCCGCGCAGCCGCTTCACCAGCGCCAGCACCCCGCCGGCCTCGCGGCTCATGTCGAGCCGACCAAGACGGGTGAGCTTCACGATCTCGCCTGCCGCCAGGCAGCACAGCATCGCGTCGCACCCCTCGCGGCGCGCCTGCAACGCCGGCAGCACCGCGCGAATATGGTCCTCGAGGAACAGCATGGTGGCGATGACAATGTCGGCCCCGGCGATGTCGGCATGGCATTCGGCGAGCGCGCTGTCGCTCGCGCTCCATTCATCGGCGGCATGAACGTGCAAGGTCAGGCCAGGCATTTCCGCCCGCAACAGGGCCTGCGCGCGCATCGCCGCCCCGGCCAGGTGGCTGTCCATGGTGACCACCACCACCCGCACCGGCACCGCGGCGCGCGGCGGCGCGGATGCGCTAGCGGGCGTAATGCGCTTTGGCTTCATACAAGGTCTCCACGGTGACTTCGCCCACACCACGCTCGATCGCATACAGCTCGGCATTGCGTCGTGCCTTGGTGCGCACGAAGAACGGAATTTTCGACAGCTCGCGCGTCGCCGCCTCGTGCCACGCCGGAGCGGCCGGCACCGGCGCCGCCACCGCCGCGCCCAGATGCGAGGGTGCGGCCGCCGCGCCAAATTCGAAATCATCCCGAAACATCGCCAGCAGGTGCTCCTCAAGCCCCATCATCAGCGGATGCACCCAGGCGTCGAACAGAACGTTGGCCCCCTCGAACCCCATCTGCGGAGCGGTGCGGGCGGGAAAATCCTGCACATGCGCCGGCGCCGATATCACCGCGCAGGCAAGCCCGAGGCGCTTGGCGATGTGGCGCTCCATCTGCGTGCCCAGCACCAGCTCGGGCTGGACCGCGGTGATCGCGGCTTCCACTTCCAGATAATCATCGGTGATCAGCGCCTCGACCCCGTGGCGCGCCGCCGCCTCACGCACCGCGCGCGCCTGTTCGCGGCTGTAGGTGCCCAGGCCCACGATGCGAAATCCAAGCTCGTCCGCGGCGACCCGCGCGGCGGCGATGGCGTGGGTCGCATCGGCGAAAATGAAAACCCGCTTGCCGGTGAGATAGGTGGAGTCGACCGAGCGCGCATACCACGACAGCCGGCACTGCTCGTCGATGTCGCTCGCGATGTCGGTGATGCCGGCCAGCCCGGCGACCTCGGCGATAAAGTCGCGCGTGGCGCCAACCCCGATCGGCACGGTCTTCGTGCAGGGCTGGCCGAACGCGCGCTGCAACCACCCGGCCGCGGTCTCGGCGATTTCGGGATAGAGCACCACGTTGAAATCCGCCTCGCCAAGCCGCGCGAGATCGCCCGGGCGCGCGCCCAAAGGTGCGACCACGCGCACCTCGATGCCCAGCCGGGCGAGCAGCCGGCGAATCTCGGCAAGGTCGTCGCGATGGCGAAACCCGAGCGCGGTGGGCCCCAGAATGTTGCAGCTCGGCACAGCGTTTCTGGCGCGCACCGTTCCCGGCGGCGGCACCCGCGCGGCGGCAAAGCCACGCACCAGCCGATAAAAGGTCTCGGCCGCGCCCCAGTTTTCCTTTTTCTGGTATGCCGGCAGCTCCACACCAACCACCGGCACCGGCAGCCCGAGCGTGCGCGCGAGCCCGCCCGGATCATCCTGCAGCAGCTCGGCGGTGCAGGATGCGCCAACCAGCATCGCCTCGGGCCGAAACCGCGCATAGGCCACGCGCACCGCATCCTTGAATAATTCAGCGGTATCGCCACCCAGATCGCGCGCCTGAAAACTGGTGTAGCTCACCGGCGGGCGCGTCGGCGCGCGTTCGATCATGGTGAACAACAGGTCGGCATAGGTGTCGCCCTGCGGCGCGTGCAGCACATAATGCAGCCCGCGCATGGCGGTGGCCACCCGCATCGCGCCGATGTGCGGTGGCCCCTCATAGGTCCACATCGACAACTGCATCGCGCTACACCCGCAACATCGCGCGCCGCGCCAACGCGCGGGCGAACAGCCCGGCCAGGTCGGCGGCCTGTTCATAGCCATGCACCGGGCTGAACAGCAGCTCGATCGACCATTTGGTGGCCAGCCCCTCCGCCTCCAGCGGGTTGGCAAGTCCAAGGCCGCACACCGTGAGATCGGGCCGCGCCGCCCGCACCCGATCAAGCTGCGCCTCGACATCGCCAGCCTCGACCACCCGCGCGTCCGGCGGCAACAGCGCCAGCTCGGGCTCCATATGGGCGCGGTGCACATAGGGCGTGCCGATCTCGACCGGGATCATGCCAAGCTCGCGCGCGACAAACCGGGCGAGCGGAATTTCGAGCTGCGAGTCGGGAAAAAAGAAAATCCGCTTGCCGCTCAGCGCCTCGCGATGGCGCGCCAACGCCGCCACCGCGCGCGCATGGGCCGGCCCGATCACCGCATCCACCCGCGCATCCGCCACGCCGAACGACGCCGCGGCCGCGCGCAGCCAAGCCGAGGTTCCCTGCGCGCCGAACGGAAACGGCGCGGCGATCCGCATCGCTCCGCGCGCCTGCAACAGCCGCGCCGTCTCGGCCAGAAACGGCTGTGCCAGCAGCATCCGCGTGCCCGGGCCCACACCGGGCAGTTCGCGGCTCGCCCGCGGCGGCAAGAACCGCACCGGACCGATGTCCAGCGCCTCGAACAACCTGGCGAACTGCGCCTCCACGATGTCGGGCAGCGCGCCCACGACCAGCAGCGCGTCCTGCGCATCCTCGCGCGCTAGGCCCGGCACCATCGCGGCAAGACACGCATCCTCGCCCTGGGTGAACGTGGTCTCGATGCCGCTGCCCGAATAGGCGAGCACCCGCACATCGGGCGCATGCGTGCGCGACAGGCGCTGCGCGGCGCGCGACAGATCGAGCTTGATCACCTCGGACGGACACGACCCGACCAGAAACAGCAGCCGGATCTGCGGCCGGCGCGCGAGCAGCGCGGCGACCACCCGGTCGAGCTCGTCATGCGCGTCGGCGAGCCCGGCGAGGTCGCGCTCGTCCATGATCGCGGTGGCAAAGCGCGGCTCGGCGAAAATCATCACCCCCGCGGCGGACTGGATCAGATGCGCGCAGGTGCGGCTGCCCACCACCAGGAAGAACGCGTCCTGCATCTTGCGATGCAGCCAGACGATGCCGGTGAGGCCACAGAACACCTCGCGCTGGCCGCGCGCGGGCGCGACCGGCGACGGCGCCTCGATGCAGCCGGCAACGCCGTCGGGGCTCACCGCGCCGCGCCCAGCATGCCGGCACGGTCCGGCCAGCGCGCCTCGTCGCGGCGCGCGGCGCGCAGCTTCATCACGAACTGCGTGGCGTTGATCACGTAGGAGGCATAGGCGGCGAGCGCGAGCATCATCAGCTGCGGCTGGGCCAGCGCGCCGGCGGCCAGCGCCACCAGATAGGCGCTGTGCAGCGCCAGCACCAGCATGCTGAACACGTCCTCCCAGAAGAACGCGCGGGCGAACAGATACCGCCCGAACACCACCCGCTCCCAGATCGCGCCGGTGACCATGATGGCGTAGAGCGCGCAGGTCTTGACCACGACCGACGCATTGGCGATCGCCGCCCCCTGGCCGGTCAGCAGCACCCGCAGCACCAGCGCCAGGCTCACCGCGAAAATCAGAAACTGGATCGGCGCGAGCACCCCCTGCACCAAGGTCCAGCCGGTGGCGTCGCGCCGGGCCCGCTGCTCGGCGGTGTAGAGCGGCGGGCGGGCGCGAGGGGGCGCACCGTCCAGATGGCTGCCGATCGCCGCACTCCACGGACAGGCATCCAGGCGCGACAGCAGGCGGTCCATCATGACACGCCGTCCAGGCCGGGGCGGCGCAAATCGCTGCTTGACTCAACATCGATCGGGTGTTGGGCTCGCGATCCGTCCGGGGGGGCAACGGTCATGACGAGCACACGAGATATTCCGATGATTGCATCTTTAGGCGTCCACGACACAGGATCGGCGGGGCGCGTCATGCTGTGCTTCCTCCTGCGTGGTGCGTCACTTGCCGGACGCCGTGAGACGAAGGCTAGAAGGGTTCGCCGGCACGTGTCAAGAAAACTGAACGTCAATCTAGATTGACATTC
>DAHWBL010000132.1 GCA_027323595.1 Acetobacteraceae bacterium
CGCGCAGACTAGGCGAGCCGGGCGCTTGCTCCAAGCCGGCCGGCGCGCGATGAAGGGGCGAACCGCGACAGGATGGGATCATGCGCAGTGCGTCTCCGCGCCTCATGGGCGGGATGGTCGGCCTCATCGGGCTCGCCGCGCTGGCGGTGGCCTTCGCCAGTGAGCGACTCGGCGGGCTGGTTCCCTGCGCGCTGTGCCTGGTTGAGCGCTGGCCCTGGCGGATCGCCATCCTGCTCGGCGTGCTGGTCGGTCTGCTGCCACCGCGCCCCGCGCGCCTCGCCCTCGCGCTCCTGCCGCCGCTGATGCTCGCCTCGGTGGCGCTCGGCGTGGTGCATGTGGGGGTCGAACAAAAGGCATGGCCCAGCCCGCTGCCCGAATGCGCCGCCCCGCATTTGGCCGCCGACTCGCCCGCCGATCGGCTGCGCGCCATGCCCGACCGTCCCAGCAAGCCCTGCGACGACCCGACCTATCTCATCCCCGCCATCCCGGTCTCGATGGCGGCGGGAAATCTCATCCTGTCGCTGCTGCTTGGCGGCGGCATCACCATCTATCTGCTGCGACATGACGGGAGCCGGCGATGAACGAACCGATGCACCTGCCCGGCGACGACACCCCGGCCCAGCGCCTCGCGCGGATCATCCGCGTCGATCACGCCGGCGAATATGGCGCCCGGCGCATCTACGAGGGCCAGCTCGCCGTGCTCGGCCGCTCCGACAAGGCCGAACTGCTGCGCCACATGCACTAACAGGAGCTGGCGCATCTGCGCAGCTTCGACGCCATGGTCGCGGACCGCCGGGTGCGCCCCACGGCGCTGCTGCCGCTGTGGCATGTCGCCGGATTCGCGCTCGGCGCGGTCACCGCGGCCCTTGGCGAACGCGCCGCCATGGCCTGCACCGTCGCCGTCGAGGAAACCATCGACGCGCATTACGCCGCCCAGGAGGTCGAACTGGAAGACCCCGCGCTCGCCGAGCAGGCCCCCGAACTGGCCGGCACCATCGCCGCCTTCCGCGCCGAGGAGCTGGAACATCGCGACATCGGCCTCGCCCACGGTGCCGAGCAGGCCCCCGGCTACCGGCTGCTGTCGGCGCTGATCCGCACTGGCTGCCGGGTCGCGATCAAACTCAGCGAACGGGTATGACCCCCGCCACTTACCAGCGCCGATAGCCCCAGCCATAGCCGATCGGCGGACCCATCATCATCGGGTCGGCATAGCCATAGGCCGGCGCCATCATCATCGGCGGCTGGCTGTTGCCCACCCCCTGCGGCACCCGGTCGCCCTTGGTCACCATGCATTGCGCGTAGGCGGCGTCGAACGCGGCCTGCAACGAATAGGTCGAGTCGGACGCCTGCCCGGCGCCGACGGCGGTGCCGCCAAGCAGCCCGATGCCCGCACCCACCGCCGCGCCGCCGCCCGCATTGCCGCCCGCCGCCCCGAGCAGCGCGCCCGCCGCCGCCCCGAGCGCGGTTCCCACCGCCGCCGTGCCGATCGCGCTGTCGGTGCCGCTCTTGGCGGCGCCTGGCGCGTTGGCGTTCACCTGAAACGCATAGTTGCGACAGGCGTAATCGTCGGCGCGGAATTCATCGAGGCTTTTGCCCGGACCAGGCAGCGCCGCGAAGGACGGCCCCGATGGCGGCTGCGCGACGCAGGCGGCAAGCAGCGCGCACAGCCCGATGCCGGTGACAGGACGAGAGAGTTTCATCGTCGGACTCCTGATTTCAATCTCTGCCGGGGGCGCCGGCCCCGCCGGACCCACCCACTAGATCAGGTTGTTCTGGCCGGTCGCAATGGCGTGATGACGGCGAAAATGTAACCGATTATGGCGCAAGCCGTAAGCCTGTCCGCGGCGCCGCCCGCCGGCTCAGGAATCCAGTTCGGAGTCCCAATACAGATAGTCCCGCCAGCTGCGCTGCAGGTAATTCGGCGGAAACGCCCGGCCACTGTCCTGCAACTCCCAACTCGTCGGCTGGCGCGGGGTGGCGCGCGGATGCATCGCGCATTCGCGCGGCAGCCGCGATCCCTTGCGCAGATTGCAGCAGCCACAGGCGGTGACGACGTTTTCCCAGGTGGTGCGCCCGCCGCGGCTGCGCGGGATCACATGGTCGAAGGTCAGCTCCGGGGTGGGGTAGCGGTCGCCGCAATACTGGCAGGAAAACCCGTCGCGCAGGAACACGTTGAACCGGGTGAAGGCCGGCCGCCGCGCCGAGGGGATGTAGTCCTTCAGCGCGATCACGCTGGGCAGCCGCATCCGCATGCTCGGCGACCGCACTTCGGTGTCATATTCGGACAGCACCGACACGCGGTCCAGGAACACCGCCTTGACCGTGTCCTGCCAGGACCAGACCGAGAGCGGAAAATAGGAGAGCGGACGGAAATCCGCGTTCAACACCAGCGCAGGAAAATGCTGTCCACCGTCAGGCAAGCACGACTCCCTTGCAAGCGGCCACAAATTCTGGGGGAAGTCTCGCCGCTCGACCCGCCAGATATGGTGATCCGCAGAAGATGATCGTGTTTATGACAAAGCAGGCGCGCCTCGGCAAGCCGGCGGCGGCGTTGTCATCGCTATTTCATCGCCCGCTGATCACGTCGCGCCGATCACGCCGCGCCGATCACCCACCCGGGGCAAAGGCGCGCTGCAGCGCCAGCGCCCCGGCCGTCAGCCCGGCCGCGTCGATCCCGTGCGGCAAATTGGCGCACCACAGCGTCTCCACCGCCACGCCCGCCGCGCGCAACTGCCGCTCCGCCTCCTGCGACGCCGCGATCGGCACCACCGGATCGACCTGCCCATGCACCAGCAGCACCGGCGGCGGCGGTCGCGTCATCTGCGCATCCAGGCTCGCCGGATCGATCAGCGCGCCGGAATAGGACAGGATCACCCGCGGCGGCACCGCCCGACGCAACCCGGTATACAGCGCCGTCATCGCGCCCTGGCTGAACCCCATCAGCGCATAGGCGTCGCCCGGCAGTCCGCGCGCGGCAAGCTCCGCATCGAGGAACCGATCGAGCGCCACCCGCGCGCGCGGCACCCCGGCCTCGCGCTGGCCGATCTCGAACCATTGCCGCCCGAACGGCGCGCCGGCGAACGGCTCGGGCGCGTCGGGGGCGACGAAGACCGCGTCGGGCAGGGCGGCCGCCCATTGCGGCGCCAGATCGATCAGGTCATGCCCGTCCGCCCCGAGCCCATGGCACAGCACCACCAGCTGGCGCGGCGGCCCACCGGCGCGCGGCCCCCAATGCGGACCGGAAATGAGCGGGGCTGCGGTCATCGGGCTCTCCTTGCAAGCGTCGCGCGTCAGGGTGACTGTGCCAGCCGATCATGTCCATCACCACCCGCTTCGCGCCAAGCCCCACCGGCCATCTGCATCTGGGCCACGCCGCCGCCGCCCTGTTCGCCTGGCGCGCCGCCCGCGCCGCCGGCGGACGCTTCCTGCTGCGGCTGGAGGACATCGACCCGACCCGCTGCCGCGCCGAATTCGCCGACGCCATCCTTGAAGACCTCGCCTGGCTCGGCCTCGACTGGGACGGGCAAATGCGGGTGCAGTCCGCCCATCTGCCCGAATATGCCGCAACCCTCGCCACGCTGCGCGCGCGCGGCCTGCTCTACCCATGCTTTTGCACCCGCGCGGCGATCGCCCGCGAACTCGCCGACAGCGCCAACGCCCCGCACGCGCCCGACGGCGCGCCGCTCTATCCTGGCACCTGCCGGGGCCGCGACCCGGCCGAGGGCGCGGCGTTGGTCGCCACCGGCACGCCGCACGCCTGGCGGCTCGACATGGCCCGCGCGGTCGCGATGGTCGGACCGCTGGACTGGAACGAGGCTGGCCACGGCAGGATCGTCGCCGACCCGGCCAGTTTCGGCGACATCGTGCTTGCCCGCCGTGAGACGCCGGCGAGCTACCATCTGTGCGTCACCCATGACGACGCCGCCCAGGCGGTGACACTGGTCACCCGCGGCGAGGACCTGCGCCCCGCGACCGCGGTGCATCGGTTGCTGCAAACACTGATGGGCTGGCCGGCGCCGGACTACGCCCATCACCGAGTGTTGATCGGGCCGGAGGGCAAACGCCTGTCCAAACGCGACGGCGCGGCCAGCCTGCGCGGCCTGCGCGCCGCCGGCCTGTCGCCCGCGCAGGTGCGGCGGATGGCGGAGATCAGCTAGCTGTCTGCCGTCGCCAGGCCAGCACCATCTGCGGCGTCACCGGCAGCCGCGTCACCAGGCCGGGGCGCTCAAGCGCATCGTCGATCGCGGTGGCCAGCGCCGCGCCGACCGCGGTGATGCCGCCTTCGCCCGCGCCCTTGATGCCGAGCGGATTGAGCGGGCTTGGCGCATCCTGGGTGAGCAGAATCTCCACCGCCGGCACCTCGCTCGCCGACGGCAGCAGATAATCCGCGAAGGTGACCGACAGCGGCTCGCCGCGCGCGTCATAGCGAAATTCCTCGAACAAGGAGCCGCCGAGCCCCTGGGCGAAGCCGCCGACGAGCTGCCCCTCGATTAGCATCGGATTGACCGCGCGCCCCACGTCATAGGCGATCAGGAACCGCTCCACGACCACCCGCCCGGTATCCGGCTCGATCGCCACCTGCGCCAGATGCAGCCCGTACGGATAGGTCATGTGCTCGGTGGTGAACCATTCCTCCGCCGACAGGCCGGGCCGCTCATCGCCCAACGTCGCGCTGTCGGGTGCCAGCGCCGCGGCGATCGCGCCAAGCCCCATCACCGGCAGATCGGGCGCGGCGCGGCGCACGACAGCACCGGCCACGATGTCCAATTCCTCAGGCCGGGCCTGCAACAACTGCCCGGCGACACGCAGCGCCTTGGCCCGCACCGCAAGCGCTGCCGCATTGGTCGCGCTGCCGGTCATCACCGTCGCGCGCGAGGCGTGCGCGCCGACGCCATAGGCGATCCGCTCGGTCTGGCCATGCACCACCCGCACGCGGCGATAATCCACCCCCAGCGGCTCGGCGCAGATTTGCGCCATCGCGGTCTCGAACCCCTGGCCCACCGACGCCCCGCCGGTCACCAGCTCCACCGCGCCGCCCGGATCGATGGTGACGCGCGCGCAGTCACGCGGCCCGATCCCGCCTTTCTCGACAAAAATCGCGAGCCCCAGCCCCACCGGCTCGCCCGCAAGCCGCCGCGCCGCCGCGTCCGCCTGCGCCTGCCGCCAGCCGAACCGCGCGAGCGCCGCATCGAGCAGGCGCGGATAGTCGCCGCTGTCATAGATGATGTTGGTACCAAGGGTTTTCATCGGCCGCGCGAACGGCATCTCCGCCGCGGTGATCAGGTTGCGACGCCGCAGCTCCACCGGATCGATGCCGAGCCTGGCGGCGGCGGCATCCATCACCCGCTCGCGCACGAAGCTGCCCTCGAAGCGGCCGGGCGCGCGATAGGTCGCCGCCGGGGTCTTGTTGGTGAGCCGGAAATGACACACCGCGCGAAACGCCGGACAGCGATAGGGGCCGGGGATCATCCCGATGGTCATGTCGGGCACCCGCGCGCCATGGGTGCGCACATAGGCGCCCTGATCGACAAAGAAATCATCATCGATGCCGAGCAGCTCGCCATCTTTCGAAAATCCCGCGCGCACCCGATGGCGCTGCTGGCGGGAATGGTTCGCCGCCATCAGATGCTCGCGCCGGTCCTCGATCCATTTCACCGGCCGATCCAGCCGCATCGCGGCGACCAGCACCAGGAAATCCTCCGGATACAGCTCGCCACGAATCCCGAAGCCGCCACCGGTATGCAGCTCATGCAGCTCGATGCCCGCCTGGTCGCGCCCGAGCGCCTTGGCCAGCGCGTCGCGGTTGCGATGCGGCACCTTCGCCGCCCCCCACAGACACAGCACGTCGCGGCCCGCATCATACTGCCCGATCGCGCCGCGCGGTTCGAGCGGCACGCCCGAATGTCGCCCGATCTGCACATCGAGTTCGATCACCACATCCGCCGCCGCGAGCACCTGCTCGATGCCGCCATAATCCGCGCGCATCACCAGCGCCTCGGTGTCGTGGCCGGCGGAAAACTCGCCAGGAGCGGCGGTGGCATCCAGCAGCGTCTCGCGCTCATCCGCCTCGATCAGCACCAGCTCGGCGGCATCCTCGGCGATCGCCGGATCGATCGCGAACACGGCCGCCACCGGCTCGCCCACATACCGCACCCGCCCATGCGCCAGCAGCGGCTGCCGATAGGGCCGCAGCGCCTCGCCGGCCGCGTCGCGAAAATCGATCGGCGGCAGATCGGCGATGTCGCCCGCCGTCCACACCGCCACCACCCCCTCCATCGCGCGCGCCGCGGATGCGTCAACCGCGCGCAGATCGGCATGGGCGAACGGCGAACGCACGATGCGCATGTGCAGTTGCCGCGCCAGCGACAGATCGCCCACGAACCGCCCGCGACCGCGCACCAGCGCGAAATCCTCAAGCCGCTCCAAGGGCTTTCCGAACAGCCTGGTCTCGCCGATCCGGTATTGCGTGACCGTCTCGTCCATCACGCCCCCCGCGCGGCGCGCAGTTGCGCCGCATAATCGGCGGCCGCGGCAAGAATGTTCTGATAGCCGGTGCACCGGCACAGGTTGGACGACACCAGCTCGCGCAACCCCTCGGCGTCGAGATCAGGATCACGCTCCAGCCCGCCGACCAGCAGCATCAGAAACCCCGGCGTGCAATAGCCGCATTGCAGCGCATGATGGCGCACAAACGCCTCCTGCAACGGGTGCGCCCGCGCGCCCGTCGCCAGGCTCTCCACCGTGCGGATATCCATCCCCTCGGCCTGCACCGCGAAAATAAGGCACCCGCGCGCCGGCGCGCCATCGAGCAGGATGGTGCAGGCACCACAGATTCCGTGCTCGCAGCCAAGATGCGTGCCGGTCAGCCCGCACTCCTCGCGCAGCGCGTCGGCCAGCGTGCGCCGTGGCTCCACGATGAGGTCGTGCAATTCGCCATTAACCCGCAGCCGGACAGGAATTTTCTGCATCGCGCTCTATCCGTTCGCCATCGTTTGCATCAGCGCGCGCCCGACCATCGCGGCCACCAGCTCGCGCCGACAGGCGGCATCGGTCTGGTCATCTTCCAATGGGTCGATGCCGGCAGCGGCAATCGCGGCCGCCCGGTCGAACACGGCGGCACCCGGAGCCTGCCCGATGAGGCTCGCCTCGGCCGCACCCAGCCGACGCGCGAACGCCTCCGCGCCGCCAACCCCGATCCGCGCCTCGCTGATCACCCCGCGCGTGACGCGCAGCACCACCAGCGACGCCGCCATCGCGAAATCACCAGCCCGGCGGCTGAACTCCGCGAAACCGGTGCGCGCGTCATCGGCCAGCAGCGGCAGCCGCACCTCGCGCAGCAACTCATCGGGCGCGAGCGCTGTGCTCATCACGCCCTGAAAAAACGCACCCGCCGGCACCGCCCTCTCGCCATCGCGCCGCGCGATGATCATGGTGGCATCCAGGGTCGCCGCCAGCAGACACCATTCCGAAGCCGGATCGGCATGCGCCAGGCTGCCGCAGAAGGTGCCGCGCACCCGAATCGGCGCATGCGCGATCGCGTGCGTCACCCGCGCCAGCAGGCCGCTGAGCGGGGCCGGGCAGGGCGCCTGCGCGAACGCGGCATGACGCACCAGCGCGCCGATGCACAGCGCATCGCCAACGACCCCGAAATGATCGAGCCCCGCGACCTGGTTGATATCGATCAGATGCGCCGGCCGCGCGAGACGAAACGCCATGATCGGCACCAGGCTCTGCCCGCCGGCGATGACGCGGCCATCCTCGGCGGCGTGGCGGGCGAGCAGGTCGAGCGCCCCGGCGATATCGACCGGACGATGATAGGTAAAGGCAGCAGGCTTCATGCACCGATCCTGAACCACCGACCGATCAAGTCAACTGCCGATTGGCGGATTGCGCTCGGCGCGGCGGCACGCGACAATGACGCAAGGAGGGTCCGATGGACGAACAGGAATTGCTGATCGCGGTGCGTGCGGCCGGTCTGGAAT
>DAHWBL010000133.1 GCA_027323595.1 Acetobacteraceae bacterium
AAATCCGCCGCGACCAGCGAGGCCCCGCCGACCAGCGCGCCGCCGACATCGGGCAGATGCAGCAGCTCCGCCGCGTTGGCCGGCTTCACCGAGCCGCCATACAGAATCCGCACGCCCGCGCCGAATGCCGGGCTGATCCGCTCCAGCCGGGCGCGGATCGAGCCGTGCATCGCGGCGACCTCGGCAAGGCTCGGGGTGCGGCCGCTGCCGATCGCCCATACCGGCTCATAGGCCACCACGCCGGCGAACCCCTCGGGCAGGCTGTCGGCGAGCTGCTCGGCCACCACCTGCTCGGCCTGGCCGGCATCGCGCTCGGCCTCGCTCTCACCCACGCAGACCACCGGCACCAGCCCGGCGGCGAGCGCTGCCGCCACCTTGGCGCGGACCAGCGCGCTGGTCTCGCCATGCAGGGCGCGGCGTTCGGAGTGGCCCAGGATCACGTGGCTCGCGCCCAGATCGGCCAGCATCGGCGCCGACACGTCGCCGGTATGCGCGCCGGCGGCGGCCTGGTGGCAGTCCTGCCCGCCCACCGCCACCGACGAGCCGGCCAGGATCGCGGCCACCGCGCCGAGCTGGGTGGCCGGCGGACACACCAGCAGATCGCACCCCTGCCCGGCCGCCGCCGCGCCGATCGCGCCGGCCAGCGCCGCCGCCTCGGCGGTGAGCCCGTTCATTTTCCAATTGCCGGCGATCAATGGCCGCATCACCCGTTCCTCACCTGAAATCACGCCCGAAACCCAGGGACGCATCGCCAGCCACCCCGATCCTGTCAAGGTGCGGCCGCAATCCCGCCGCAGGGGGGTGCGTTGATATCGCCCGACGATATTGCAAGAGCCTGACACTGCCCGTAAGTGGGGCCGCGACCAGCGACGGAATCCGCCAATTTGCCCGCCCATCCCAGCCTCGCCCCGAACGTGACCGCACCGACATTGACCGCGGCGTCATCGACCGGCCCGCGTCGCGCGCCCTGGCTGCTGGCCACCGGCGCGCTGCTGGCCGCCCTGCTGGCGGTGCTGATGGTCGCCCCGCTGAAGGACGACATCGCTTGGCTGCTCTATGTCGCCGACAACTGGCTCGACGGCAGCCGGCTCTATATCGATCTCGTCGAGGTCAATCCGCCGCTGGTGATCTGGCTCTACGCCATCCCCACCGTGCTGGCGCGCATCGGCGGGCTGGGGGTGGCCGTCACCACCATGCCGGTGCTGATGGCCATCGTGCTGGGCTGCGCCGGCTGGACCGCAGCCATCATCGCCGGCGGCCAGCGGCGGCAGGACCCGGTGATCCTGTTCTGCGCCATCGCGCTGGTGCTGTGCCTCGTGCCCGGCGGCGAGTTCGGCCAGCGCGAGCATCTGCTGGTCGCCGCCGCGCTGCCGTGGCTGGCAACGCTCGCCCGCGCCATCGAGGGCGCGCCGGCCAGCCGCGCGACGGTGATCGGCGCCGGCGTGCTGGGTGCCATCGGCTGCGCGCTGAAGCCGCAATATCTGATCGCCTTCGCCGCGCTGGAGCCGCTCGCGGTGCTGCACGGGCTGCGGCCCTGGCGGGCGGGTGTGCTCGCCGCCATCGGCGCCGCTTGCGTCTATGCCGCGCTGGTGCTGCTGCTCGAACCCGCCTTCCTGCGCGACGCGGTGCCGCTCGCCTTCACCATCTATGGCTACACCGACGTGTCGCTGTCGGCGATGCTGGCGGACTGCCTGCTGCCGCTGCTGACCATCGGGCTGGGCACGCTGCTGCTGCTGCGCCGGCGGCTGCCGGCCGGCATGGCGCTGCCGGCGGTGCTGCTGCTGTTCACCGCGGGCACCACCATCGCGTGCATCCTGCAGAGCAAGACCTGGTTCTATCACCGCATCCCCGCCATGGTCGCCGCGGTGCTGTTTCTGCTGGCGTGGCTGCGCGAATCCGGGCCGGCGCTGCGCGCGGGGCTGGCCGCGCGCACCGGCCGGCTCGCCCCGGCGCTGACCGCGGGGCTGGCGGTGCTGCTGCTGCTCGGCGGCTTTGGCGTCGATACCGGCCAGCGCCTCGCCGTCAAGCTCGACCGCGCGATCACCAGCGCCGACAGCACCGAGGCGCGGCTGGAGGCGCTGATCCGCAAATACCACGCGCGCTCCTATGTCGCTTTCTCGGACTGGATCGCGCTCGGGTTTCCGGTGGTCAACGACACCCATGTCCGCTGGGCCTCGCGCTTCGACTCCACCTGGGCGCTGTCGGGCGAGGTGTGGGAATCCAAGCAGCCGGTCGCGCCGCACGCGAGCGCGCACCCGATCGCGACGCGCATGTCCACCGATTTCCGCCGCACCTGCCCCGATCTGGTGGTGGTCGATCGGCGCGCCTCGATCGATTACGTGCAGGCGCTGGCGCACGCCGATCCGGGCTTTCTGGCGCTGTGGCGCAGCTATGACCGGGTTGCGGCGTTCGACGGGCTGGTGATCTTCAAGCGCCGCACCGCCACCGACTCCGTCACCGGCTGCCGCCCCACGCCGCTGCCAAGAACCGGCTGACAGCCGGCCAGGTTTTGCGAACCGGGCGATCCGCCCTAAGGTGGCAGCCTCCCAACACCGGACCCGTTCATGCTGCGCAGCTTCCGTTCCTCCCTCGATTCCTGGGTCGTCCGAATTTTCTTCGGCCTGCTCGCCCTCGCCTTCATGGGCTGGGGGGTCGGCGACATGCTCAACGTCAATCTCTCCGGCTCCGATGTCGCCACCATCGGCGACCAGCACATCAGCGCCGACGAGTTGCAGGACAGCTATCGCCGCCAGATGCAGCAGCTCACCGCGCGCATGGGCGACCAGCAGCCCAGCGCGCAGATCCGCACCGAGGTGGCGCGCGAGGCGCTCGACCATCTGCTCAACCAGTCCGCGGTGATCGATGCCACCAACAAGCTCGGCCTCGCGGTCTCCGACGCGGCGCTGCGCGAGGCGGTGTTCGCCATCCCCGCCTTCAAGAACGCCGCCGGCGCGTTCGACCGCACCCAGATGCTCAGCGTGCTTTCCAACAACGGGCTGAACGAGGCGCGCTTCCTGGCGCTGATGCGCAGCCAGCTTCTCAGCAACCAGCTTCTGGGCACGCTGCGCGGCGCGGTGGTCGCGCCGCCGGGCCTGGTCAACGCCGCCTATGACGCCCAGCACGAAACCCGGCAGGCCCGCGTCGCCGCGTTCGATTTCGCCGCCGCGCCGCCGCCGCCGCCGCCCGCGCGCGCCGAGCTGGAACGGTGGTGGACCAACCACCCGGACCTGTATTCCACCCCCGAATACCGCCACATCACCGCCATCGTGCTCGCACCCGAATCCGTCGCGCGCTCGATCAGCGTTTCGGAGCCCGACATCGCCGCCTGGTACGAGCAGCATCGCGACGAATTCAACACCGAGGACAAGCGCAGCGCCGAGATCGTGATGATGCCCCCGCCGGCCGCCGGCGCGCAGGACGGATCAGCCGCCATCGCCGCCCTGTGGCGCAGCGGCGCGAGCTGGGACTCGATCGAGGCGGCGGCCACCCAGGCGCACGACACCCCGCTCGCGATGACCGATTTCACCGCCTCGGAGCTGCCCGACCCCACCCTGGCCGCGGCGGTGTTCGCCGCCCCGAGGGACAACGTGATCGGCCCGGTGCAGACCGCGCTCGGCACCGCCCTGTTCCGCGTCACCGCGATCACCCAGGGACGCCACCAGAGCCTCGCGGAGGCCACCGACGAGGTGCGCGGCCGGGTCGCTGCCGAACGCGCCAACGATCTGATCTATGACCGCGCCAACAAGGTCGAGGACCTGCTCGCCGGCGGCGCCAAACTCACCGAAATGCCCGACGATCTGGGCCTGGTCGGCGCGGCCGGCACGCTCGACGCCACCGGCACCACGCCGGACGGCACCGCCGCGCCGCTGCCCGGCAGCCCGGCCCTGCGCGCCGCCCTGCTCAAGGCCGCCTTCGAGGCGAAACCGGCCGACCCGCCCAGGCTCATCGAAACCGCCGACCACGCCTATATCGCGGTCAGCGTGGACAGCATCACCCCGCCCGCCGCGCGGCCCTTCGACAGCGTCGCCGAGCGGGTGCTGGCGGACTGGACGCACGAGCAGCTCCGCCAGACCCAGAACGTGGCGGCGACCAAAATGCTCACCGCGCTGCGCTCGGGCGCCACCATCGATGGCGCCGCCCGCGGCACCGGCGCGCGGCTCGCGCTCACCCCGCCGATCAGCCTTGCCGGCGCGCCGCCGGCCGGGGTCGCGCCGCAGATCGTGGGCCCGCTTTTCGCCATGAAACAAGGTGCCGCCAACATGGCCGAAACCGACCAGGGTTTTCTCGTCTTCACCCTCGCCGACATCCACCACCCCGACCCGGCCGCCGACCCCGCCGGTGTCGCCGAGCTGACCCAGCAGATCGACCGCTCGATCGGCGACGACATGGAAATGATCGCCACCGCCGCCCTGCGCGCGCGCGGCAATCCGCGCGTCAATCTGAAACTCATCGACCAGATCGCCCAGCCCTGATGACCGACGCGCAAGCCACCGGCACCACCGGCCCCGACTTCGCCACCATCCGCGCCGCCTATCAGGACGGTCGCGCCAGCGTGCTGTGCATCCGCCTGGTCGCTGATCTCGAAACCCCGGTCGCCGCGTTCCTCAAGCTCGCGCATGGTCAGCCGAACAGCTTTCTGCTCGAATCGGTCGAAGGCGGCGCCTCGCGCGGGCGCTACTCGGTGATCGGCTTCGCGCCGGACCTGATCTGGCGCTGCCGCGGCGGCCACGCCGAGATCAACCGCCACGCCCGCTCCGCCCCGCACGCATTCACCCCCGACCATCGCCCGCCGCTCGCCTCGATGCGCGCGCTGATCGCTGAATCGCGCATCGACCTGCCGGCCGGCGTGCCGCCCATGGCCGGCGGGCTGGTCGGGTATCTGGGCTACGACATGGTCCGCCAGATGGAGCGGCTCGCGCCCAAGAACCGCGACGATCTGGGGCTGCCCGAGGCGATCCTGCTGCGGCCCACGCTGTTCGCCATCTTCGACAACGTCACCGACGAACTCACCCTCGCCGCGCCGGTGTTTCCCACCCAGGACGTGACCGCCGACGACGCCTATGCCGGCGCGCTCGCCGCGATCGACGCGGCCCGCGCGTCGCTCGAACGCCCGCTGCCGCACGCCGCCCCGCCGGTGAGCCTGCCGCCGCCGCCCGAGCCCACCTCCAACATGCCGCGCGAGCAGTTCCTCGATATCGTCGAGAAAATGAAGGACTACATCGCCGCCGGCGACGCCTTCCAGATCGTCCCGAGCCAGCGCCTGTCGGTGCCGTTCGCGCTGCCGCCGTTCTCGCTCTATCGCGCGCTGCGCCGGATCAACCCCGCGCCGTTCCTGTTCTTTCTCGATTTCGGCGGCTTCTCGGTGGTCGGCTCCAGCCCCGAAATTCTGGTGCGGGTGCGCGACGGCCTGGTCACCATCCGCCCGCTCGCCGGCACCCGCCGCCGCGGCGCCACCCCCGAGGAGGACAACGCGCTCGAAGCCGAACTGCTCGCCGATCCGAAAGAACGCAGCGAACATCTGATGCTGCTCGATCTGGGCCGCAACGATGTCGGCCGCGTCTGCGAACTCGGCAGCGTGAAGGTGACCGAGAGCTTCGCCATCGAACGCTTCAGCCACGTCATGCACATCGTCTCCAACGTGCAGGGCCGGCTGCGCCCCGATCTGGACGCCATCGACGCGCTGGTCGCGGGCTTCCCCGCCGGCACGCTGACCGGCGCGCCGAAAGTGCGCGCGATGGAGATCATCGAGGAGCTCGAACCCACCCGCCGCGGCATCTATGCCGGCTGCATCGGCTATTTCGCGCCCGACGGCACCATGGACACCTGCATCGGCCTGCGTACCGCGCTGGTGAAAGACGGCACCATGTATGTCCAGGCCGGCGGCGGCGTGGTCGCCGACAGCACGCCGATCGGCGAATACGAGGAAAGCCGCCAAAAGGCCCGCGCGCTGTTCCGCGCCGCCGAGGAAGCGGTGCGGTTCGCGGCGGGGCGGGGGTAGAGGGAAGGCAAGGCAAGCGCGTTCTTTTTTGGTAAAAAAGAACCAAAAAATTTTTGTGAGTTTGGAATTTTTTTGATCTGAACAATGTACTTCGTAGGGCCGATAAGCGTGGCGCGATCCGCTCTTGTGCGGCACGCTTAGTCATGCGGGACCAACCCCGCAACAAAAAGGCCCCCGCCACCGTGGTCCGCTACCGCCGCAACCTCGTCCCCGGTGGCTGCTACTTCTTCACCGTCGCCCTCGCCGACCGCCGCGCATCCCACCTGACCACCCACATCGACGCCCTGCGCGACGCCGTGCGCACCGCGCGGACCGAACGCCGTTTCGAGATCGATGCGATGGTGATCCTGCCCGACCATCTGCACGCGATGTTCACCTTGCCTGAAGGCGTCGCGGACTTTGCCCATCGGTGGCGCCGCATCAAGGCGGTCTTCACCCAACGTCTGATCAAGGACGGCGTGGCGCTGGCCACCCGCGACATCTCCGGGCGCGTCCTGTGGCAGCGGCGCTTCTTGGAGCACACCATCCGCGACGCCGCCGACCACGCGCGCCATGTGGAGTATATCCACATCAATCCGGTCAAGCACGGCCTGGTCACCCGCCCGACCGACTGGCCCCACTCATCGCTCCACCGCTACATCCGCCAAGGCATCTGCCCCCCCGACTGGGCCGCCCCCCCCAACAAAGAAAACCTCGGCGAACCGTAGAACCGTAGCGAACCGTAGCCCGCATGCGCGAAGCTCATGCGGGACCGTCCCACCACTCCCCCGTCCCCCACCCCCACGCCTCCCCCATTCTTCTTGCGGCAATCCCCCCGCCCGACGAAACTGCGCCGCCATGTCGCACCCCACGCCCGCCCGCCCCGAGCCAACCGCCCAAGCCGACGACGCGCACCATCTGCGCTCGGTCCTGCTCGAACTCATCGACCTG
>DAHWBL010000159.1 GCA_027323595.1 Acetobacteraceae bacterium
GCCGGTATCGGGGTCCTTGAAATCCTGGTCCTCGATCCAGGCATCGGCATAGTCCAGATAACGGTCAAAAACGTTCTGCCCGTAATCGTGGTAGCTCTCCAGATACGCCTTCTGAATTTCATTGCCGATGAATTCGCCATACCTCGCCGCCAGTTCCGCCTTCACCGTGGCAAGATAGGCGGCCTCGGTCTCGGCGGGGAATTGTTCACGCCTGATCGCCTGTTCGAGCACATACATCAGATGCACCGGGTCGGCGGCGATTTCGTTGGGATCGTGGTTGAAGGTTGCCGACAACACCTTGAAGGCGAAGCGGGTGGAGATGCCTTCCATGCCTTCGTCAACGCCGGCGGCGTCGCGATATTCCTGCATGGTCTTCACTTTCGGGTCGGTCTCGCGAATATTTTCCCCGTCATAGACACGCATTTTCGCGTATGGACGAGAGTTCGCGTGCGGCTTCAGCCGCGACAGCACGGCAAAGCGCGCCAGCATTTCCAGCGTATGCGGCGCGCAGGGCGCGATCTGCAACGCGGAGTTGCGGATCAGCTTCTCGTAGATCCGCCGCTCCTCGGTGACGCGCAGGCAATACGGCACCTTCACCACATGCACGCGATCAAGAAACGCCTCGTTGGTGCGGTTGTTTCGAAAACTCTGCCACTCCGCCTCGTTGGAATGCGCGAGGATGACGCCCTGGAACGGGATCGCGCCGATATTCTCGGTGCCGGTGTAGTTGCCTTCCTGTGTCGCGGTCAGCAACGGATGCAGCATCTTGATCGGCGCCTTGAACATCTCGACGAATTCCAGGATGCCCTGGTTCGCCCGGTTCAGCCCGCCGGAAAACCCATAGGCGTCAGGATCGGCCTGCGAGAAATGTTCGAGCTGGCGGATATCCACCTTGCCGATCAGCGCCGACACGTCCTGGTTGTTGTCGTCACCGGGCTCGGTCTTGGCGATGCCGATCTGACGACGGCGCGACGGATACAGCTTGATGACGCTGAAGCGCTGAATGTCGCCCTCGAATTCGTCGAGCCGCTTCAGCGCCCATGGGCTTGCGATGCCGCTCAGATAGCGGCGGGGGATGTTGTATTGGCGCTCCAGCGCCTCGCCCACCTGCTCGGGGTCGAACAGCCCCAGCGGGCTTTCAAACACCGGGCTGATCTGCGTGCCGGCCTTCAGCACATAGATCGGCTCCTGCTCCATCAATTGTTTGAGCCGCTCGGCGAGCGACGATTTGCCGCCGCCAACCGGCCCCAGCAGATACAAAATCTGTTTGCGTTCCTCCAGCCCCTGGGCGGCATGGCGAAAGAAGCCGACGATGCGCTCGATCACCTCCTCCATGCCATGGAATTCGGCAAACGCCGGATACAGTCGCACCGTGCGGTTCATGAAGATGCGCCCAAGGCGCGCGTCTTTCGACGTGTCCACCATTTCGGCCTCGCCGATCGCGCGCAGCATGCGTTCGGCCGGTGCCGCGTAGGCCAGCGGGTCATCGCGGCATAATTCGAGATATTCGGACAGCCGCATCTCGGTCTCACGCCGCCGCTCACGCAGCGTGCTGTCGAGGGAGAAGAAATCGTCACTCTGATGCATGAGCTTCCCTTTCGACCCTCACCCCGACCTGGCGCCGCCTCGCGCGGCGCCCTGCCGCTGGTGCTCAACCTTTCGTCATATCCGTCGCCGCCTGCCGCATCTCCTTCCGGCGCATCGCCGGCATGTCGGTGTGATGCACGGTGCGGGCCAGTTGCCGCTGATCTGGCGTCCCGGCCGGCTTTGTCCAAAGCCGCGGACCGACTCGCCGCCGCCGCGCCGCCACCCGAGCCTATACCCCCCACTATCCATGCCGCACGATAAAACCTCATGAACACGGCCAATGAATTGTCACACAACCGCGCGGGCAGCCGACTCCGGGCGGCTTCCGCAACGGCCTCTGCAAACGATTGCAACGTCGCCACCATCGCGCTAATCTCGCCCCACACGACAACACGCGCCGCCGCGCGGCTGGGGAGAAACGGGATGCAAATCGGTTGGATCGGCCTTGGCCGGATGGGCTACGCGATGGCTGAGCGCGTGCTCAAAGCCGGCCACACCATGCGCATGTGGAACCGCACCCGCGCCAAGGCCGCCCCGCTCGAAGCCTTCGGTGGTCAGCTCGTCGATCATCCGCACGAACTCGCCAATGTCGACGTGCTGTTCATGATGCTCGCCACCGGCAAGGATCTCGAACATGTGCTGTTTGGCGCCGGCGGCGTGCTGTCCACCGGCGGCAAGCCGAAGCTGGTGGTGGATTGCTCCTCGATCGGCATGGACGAATCGCTGAGCGTGCGCGAGCGCCTCGCCGAACATGGCATCGCATTGCTTGCCGCCCCGGTCAGCGGCAACGGCCATTGCGTGCGTGCCGGCAAGCTCTCGTCGGTGGTCTCGGGTCCGCGCGCCGCGTTCGACCAGGTGGAGGCGATCATCACCGCCTACGCGCCAAAGGGCGTCACCTATGTCGGCGAGGGCGAGCTCGCCCGCATCTGCAAGATCGCGCATAATGTGATGCTTGGGGTGGTGATCGAGAATCTGATCGAGATCACCCTGCTGGCGCAGAAGGCGGGCGTGCCGCGCCATGCCTTCCTGGCCTTCATGAACAATTCCGTGATGGGCTCGCTGTTCACCAAATACAAATCCAACGCGCTGGTGAATTGCGACTGGAGCCCCACCTTCACCCCCGAACTGCTGCGCAAGGACATGGAACTCGGTCTTGAGGCGGGGCGTGCGCTCGGCGTGCCGCTGCCGGTCACCGCGGCGACCAAGGAGGTGATCCAGATGCATATCGGCACCGCCGCCACCCTGGCCGATCCGGCCACCTATCTTGCCGCCGATTTCGCGCGCATGCTGGAGACGCTGGCGACCGCGTCGGGGGTGCGCATCACTCCCGAGGACGTGCCGGTGCCGACCGGTTTCGAGGACTGAGCCGGCGGGCGAGCAGGGGAGAACGCGGATGCCAAACCAGCCCTTCGAGGTCGGCCCGAAGCTGACCCGCAACATCGTCCCGAACGGGCGCGCGCCGGTCGATCCGGGCTGGAACTGGCAACGCCCGCTGCAATCGCCGGGGCATATGTCGGTCGATTTCGAGGGGCGGGTGGATTTCCGCCGGCTCACCGCCTATCGCGGTGCGCGAGCCCGCCAGGCGCTCAAAAATTCCGGTCTGGGCGCGCTGCTGTGTTTTGACGTCAACAACATCCGCTACATCACCTCCACCAAGATCGGTGAGTGGGAGCGCGACAAGATCAGCCGCTTCACGCTGCTGGCCGGCGATGCCGAGCCGGTGCTGTGGGATTTCGGCTCGGCCGCGGTGCATCACCGGCAGAACTGCGACTGGCTGCTGCCCGAGAACTGCCGGGCCGGCATGCTCGGCCTGCGCGGCACCGTGCCGCCATCGGTGGGATTGATGAAGGCGCACGCGGAGGAAATCAAATCCCTGCTCGATGCCGCCGGCGTTGGCGACATGCCCGTCGGCGTGGACCTGATCGAGCCGGCGATGTGGTTCGCGCTGGAGACCGCCGGCATCAAGCTGGTCGATGGCCAGCAGGTGATGCTCGATGCACGCGAGATCAAGAACATCGACGAGATCACCCTGCTGAACCAGGCCGCCGCGATGGTCGATGGCGTCTATCACATGATCTGGGAGGAGCTGAAGCCCGGAGTGCGCGAGAACGACATCGTCGCTCGCGCCAACAAGATGCTGTACGAAATGGGCAGCGACGATGTCGAAGCGATCAACGCCATTTCCGGTGAGCGCTGCAACCCGCATCCGCATAATTTCACCGACCGGCTGATCCGCCCCGGTGACCAGGCATTCTTCGATATCCTGCAAAGCTACATGGGATATCGCACCTGCTATTACCGCACCTTCAATGTCGGCCGCGCCACCCCCTCGCAGACCGACGCCTATATCCGCTGCCGCGAATGGCTGGACCACGCGATCTCGCTGATCCGCCCGGGCCAGAGCACGGACGTGATCGCCCGCGTGTGGCCCAAGGCGGAGGAGTTCGGCTTTCCCTCCGAAATGGCCGCGTTCGGGCTGCAATTCGGTCACGGGCTGGGGCTCGCGCTGCATGAGCGCCCGATCATCAGCCGCCTCGTGTCGCTCGATGCACCGATGGAACTCAAGACCGGCATGGTGTTCGCGCTGGAAACCTACTGCCCGGCATCCGACGGCTTCTCCGCCGCGCGGATCGAGGAGGAGGTGGTCGTCACCGACACCGGCTGCAAGGTTATTTCGCTGTTCCCGGCTGAAGAATTGCCGATCGCCAACCGCTACTGACGTCGACGGAGACATTGATGGCCAAAAAGCCCCGCGCGGCAGGCAAGCTGCCCAACGACGATATCGGGCAAGCAACGCGGCTCGCGCTGTATCGCTCCCAGCAGGTGCTGCGCGTCGCCGAGCAGCGCGCGTTTGATCTGTTCCTGCAAAATCTCGTCAAGGGAACCAGCCATCTCTCGCTGGGCCAGGAAGCGATCGCCGCCGGCTTCGCGCTGGCGATGCAGCCTGGCGATCTCAGCTTCTGCACCTATCGCGGCCATGCCCACACGCTCGCGCGCGGCGTGCCGGTGGAAAAGGTTCTCGGCGAGCTCATGCAACGCGACAACGGGCTGATGCGCGGCAAGGGCGGGTCGATGCATCTCACCTCGGCCGAACATGGGGTGATGGGTTCCTACGCCATCATCGGCGCGCATCTGCCGATCGCCTGCGGGGCGGCCTGGCGCGCGCAATATCGTGGCGACAAGGACGTGTCGGTCTGCTTTTTTGGTGATGGCACCACCAACATCGGCGCCTTCCACGAGGCGCTGAATTTCGCCGCGATCTGGAAGCTGCCGGTGGTGTTCGTGTGCGAGAACAATCTCTACATGGAATATACCCCGATCGGCGATGTCACCGCGGTCGAGCATCCGGCCGCGGACCGTGCCTCCGCCTATGGCCTGCCGCGCATCATCATCGACGGCAACGACGCCGACGCGGTGTTTCGCACCGCCGGTGCGGCCTTTGCCCGCGCGCGCGCCGGCGAGGGGCCATCGCTGATCGAGTGCATGACCTATCGCCACAGCGGCCATTCGCGCGCGGACCCGGCGAAATATCGCCCCGAGGGCGAGCTGGAACGCTGGAAAGAGCGTGATCCCATCAAGATTTACCGTGAACGCCTCACCCAGTTCGGCATCGCGGACGCCACCATCGCTCGCATCGACGCCGAGGTGCTGGCCGAGGTCGATGCCGCCACCGAAGCCTGCAAGGCAGCCCCCATGCCCACCGAGGAAATCCTGTTCACCGATGTCTACGCCGATGGAGGCTGGGCATGGCGGAACTGACCTATCGCGACGCGGTCGCGCGCGGCATCGCCCAGGAAATGGCGCGTGACCCCGATGTGGTTTTTCTTGGCGAGGACATCGGCAAGCCCGGCGGCGTGTTCAAGGCAACGGTTGGCCTGTACGAGCAGTTCGGCCCGCTGCGGGTGCGCGACACGCCGATCTCCGAACAGGCGATCCTCGGTGCGGCGATGGGGGCCGCGATGACCGGCCTCAAACCGATCGCCGAGATCATGTTCTCCGATTTTCTTGCCGTCTGCTTCGACTACATCGCCAACGAAATTCCGAAAACCCGTTACATGAGCAACGGCCAGTTGAAATGCCCGCTGGTGGTGCGCACCGCCAACGGCGCGGGCTCGCGCTTTGGCGCGCAGCACAGCCAGAGCGTGGAAAACTGGGCGATGATGATCCCCGGCCTCAAGGTGGTGGCCCCCTCCACCCCGCGCGACGTGATCGGCCTGCTCGCCGCCGCGGTGCGCGATCCTGATCCGGTGATCTTCTTTGAGCATAAATCGCTTTATGCCACCAAGGGAGAAGTCGAGGACGGCGAGATCGTCGATACCCTCGGCACCGCAAAAATTCTTCGCCCCGGCGCGCACGCCACCATCCTCGCCCTCGCCCTGATGGTGCCGCGCGCGCTTGCCGCGGCCGAGCGCCTGTCAGCGGAGTTCGGCATCGAGGCTGAGGTGATCGATCTGCGCTCGCTGGTGCCGCTCGACACGCGGACCATCCTGGGCTCGGTCAGCCGCACCCATCGGCTGTTCACGGTGGAGGAAAATCCCCGCCTGTGCGGCTGGGGGGCCGAGATCGTCTCGATCGTCGCGGACGAGGGCTTCTATGATCTGGATGGCCCGCCGGTGCGCATCACCACGCCGCACATCCCGCTGCCGGCGGCCGACGTGCTGGAGGACATGGTGCTGCCGACGGTCGAGCGGATCGTCGATCGCGTGCGCAAATCCCTGGAGGCTTGAACGATGCAGGACAACGAACTGGGCAACGTGCCGACCGATCTGTGGATCGGCGGCGAGTGGCGCAAGGCGTCCGATGGCGCCCGCTTTGACGTGATCGACCCGGCAACCGAGCAGCCGATCGCCTCGGTCGCCAGTGCCACCGTCGAGGATGCCGACGCCGCACTCGATGCGGCACAGGCGGCGTTTGGTCCTTGGGCCGCCACCTCGCCACGCGCGCGCGGCGAAATTCTGCGCCGCGCCTATGAACTGATCATGGCGCAGGCCGAGCCGCTCGCTCGCCTGATCACCCGCGAAAATGGCAAGGCGCTGTCGGACAGTCGCGGCGAGATCGCCTACGCCGCGGAATTCTTTCGCTGGTACGCCGAAGAGGCGGTGCGCAATCTGGGCACCATCTCGCGCGCGCCGGCAAGCGGTGCGCGCATGGTGGTGAGCCACAAGCCCGCCGGCATCGCGGTGCTGGTCACGCCGTGGAACTTCCCCGCCGCCATGGCCACCCGCAAGATCGGCCCGGCACTTGCCGCTGGCTGCCCGGTGATCCTCAAGCCGGCTTCGGAAACTCCGTTGACCATGCTGGCTTTGATGCCGATCCTGGCCGCCGCCGGGGTGCCGGCCGGGGTGGTGAACGTGATCCCCTCGCGCCGCTCCGGCCCGGTGGTCTCGCGCCTGCTGCATGATCCGCGCGTGCGGGTGATCTCGTTCACCGGCTCCACCGAGGTCGGCCGCAAGCTGCTGCATGAGGCCGCCGATTGCGTGGTGCGCCCGGCGATGGAACTGGGCGGCAATGCGCCGTTCCTGGTGTTCGAGGATGCCGACATCGATGCCGCCGTCGAGGGCGCGATGATCGCCAAGATGCGCAACATGGGCGAGGCCTGCACCGCCGCCAATCGCTTCTATGTGCATGACGCGGTGCATGACGC
>DAHWBL010000173.1 GCA_027323595.1 Acetobacteraceae bacterium
CCGGCGCGGCGCCGGCGCGGACGCCGCCAGGCTGGAGATCCCGCGCTTCGATTTGCCGCCGATCCCCGCGCAGCCGCCGACCCAGCCGGCGGCGCCACCACCGCTGCCCACGCCGCTGGAGATGCCCGCCGGGATGGTGCGTCCGCCGGTGCGCGCGCCGATGCCCGACCCGGTGTTGCGCGCGCAGCCGGTTCCCCCCGACCCGCCGCCAAGCTTCCTCGCGCCGCCGCACCGCGCGCCACCGGTCGCACCGGTCGCGCCGATCGCGGCACCGGCCTTCGCGCCTCCCGCCGTCACCCCGCGCCCGGTGGCGACGGACCCGATGCCGCCGCGTCGGCCGATCCCTGCCCGCCTGCCGCCGACCCGCCCGGACACCGCGCGCACGCCGCCGGACCGAACCGAGCCACGGCTGGATTGGCCGCGTGACTGACGCGCCGATGCGCCTGAGCATCATCCAGATGAGCCCGGGCGCGGACCGTGCCACCAACATCGCCGAGGCGGGCCGGCTAATCGACGCGGCGGTCGCCGCCGACCGCCCCGACATGGTCGCGCTGCCGGAGGTGTGGAACTGCCTGGGCGGCACCCGTGCCACCAAATTCGCGCAGTCCGAGACCCTGCCGGCCGACATCGCCGATGCCGTGCCCGGCAGCGCGGTGCATTTCCTGCGCACCACCGCGCGGCGGCACGGCATTCATCTGCATGGCGGCTCGATCCTGGAGCGGGTCGGCGCCGAGGGTGGCACCGACCAGCACCTGTTCAACACCAGCCTCGCCATCGGGCCGGACGGCACGCTGCTGGCGCGCTACCGCAAGATCCATCTGTTCGACATCACCACCCCCGATGGCACCGGGTATCGCGAGAGCGCCATGTTCTCCGCCGGCTCCGACATCGTCACCTATCAGGCCAACGGGCTGCCGATCGGCTGTGCGATCTGCTACGATCTGCGGTTCGCCGAACTGTTCATCGCCCTTTGCGGCGCCGGCGCCGAGGTGATCATGCTGCCATCGGCCTTCACGTTGCAGACCGGCAAGGACCATTGGGAGCCGCTGTTGCGCGCACGCGCCATCGAAACCCAAAGCTGGCTCGCCGCGCCGGCCACCACCGGCGCGCATGATGACGGCCACGGCAACCGCCGCGACACCTGGGGCCACGCGATGATCATCGACCCCTGGGGGCAGGTGGTCGCGCAATGTTCCGACGGACCAGGCTTCGTCACCGCCCGGATCGAGCCGGGTCGCGCGGCGCGCATCCGCCGCGACATGCCGGTGCACGCGCATCGCCGGCTCGCCCTGCCCGGCCGGCCGGCGTGATCCCGCACGCCATCCCGGCCGCGGCACCGCCACGGCCGCGCCGGATCGCCTTCGTCGCTGCCCCCACCGACCTCGCCCAGGAATCGCGCGCCCGGCTCGCCGAGCGCTATGGTGACGCGGGGATCGGCACGGCCGATGTGGTGGTGGCGCTCGGCGGTGATGGCTTCATGCTGGAAACGCTGCACAGCCTGCTCGGCCAGGCCGCGCCGCCGCCGGTCTATGGCATGAATTGCGGGTCTGTCGGGTTCCTGATGAACCATTTCGATGAGACCGACCTGCCGGGCCGGCTGGAGCGCGCGCAGGAGGCCAAGCTGCATCCGCTGCGCATGCACGCGATCACCGAGGCCGGGGTGGTCGAGGAGGCGCTGGCGCTGAACGAAGTCTCGCTGCTGCGCCAACTGCGCCAGGCGGCGAAAATCCGCATCTGCATCGATGGGCGCGAGCGGCTGGCGGAGCTGATCTGCGACGGCGTGCTGATCTCCACGCCCGCCGGCTCGACCGCCTATAATCTGTCGGCGCACGGGCCGATCGTGCCGCTGTCGGCGAATCTGCTGCCGCTCACCCCGATCAGCGCCTTTCGCCCGCGCCGGTGGCGCGGCGCGCTGCTGCCCAGCACCGCCGACGTGCTGTTCGAGGTGCTCGAACATGACAAGCGCCCGGTGGCGGCGGTGGCCGATTTCACCGAGGTGCGCAATGTGGTGTCGGTGGCGGTGAGCGAGGACCGCTCGATCGCCGCCCTGGTGCTGTTCGACCCCGATCG
>DAHWBL010000251.1 GCA_027323595.1 Acetobacteraceae bacterium
TGGCGCTGGCCGGGCTCGACCGCGCCGAGGCTCTGCGGCTCGCCGCATTGGCGGACCGGATCGAGGCGGAGCAGGCGCGGCTCGACGGTCTGGGCGCGGCGGCCCGCCAGGCCGACACGCTGCTGGAGGAGCGCACCCGCCGGCTCACCCAGCACCGCGCGCAGCCGGCCGGCCACCCGGCCGAGACCATCGGCCCGGCGCTGGCGGCGGCGCGGGCGGGGCAGGTGGCGGCGCAGGAGCAGGCCACCAGGGCGGCGGCGGCGTTGATCCAGGACGACCACAACCAGGCACGGCGCGGCGCGCTGGCGGCACGGGTCGAGGCGCGCATCGCGCGGGCGGCGGTGTGGCTGCAACTGGAGAGCCTGATCGGCAGCGCCGACGGCGCGCGGTTTCGCCGCTATGCGCAGTCATTGACGCTGGCGCAGCTGGTGTTCCTGGCCAACCTGCATCTGCGCGATCTGCGCCCGCGCTATGCGCTCGAATGCGCCGCCGACGCCGAGATGAAGCTTCTGGTGCGCGACCGCGACATGGCCGGCGAGCTGCGCGGATTGCAGAATCTGTCGGGTGGCGAACGGTTTTTGGTGAGTCTGGCGCTGGCGCTCGCACTCGCGGGGATGTCGGCGGGTGCGGGGCTGTCGGTGGAGAGCCTGTTCATCGACGAGGGGTTCGGCGCGCTCGACCGCGACAGTCTGGAGGTGGCGGTGGCCGCACTGGAGCGGTTGCAGGCGGGCGGGCGGCAGGTGGTGGTGATCAGCCATCTGCCCGAGCTGGCGGAGCGGCTGGCGGTGCGCGTGGCGGTGCGCCCGCTGGGCGGCGGGCGCAGCGAGGTGACGGTGGAAGCGAATTGACCCGCCCGGGACCTGGGCTGGCAGACCCGGCCGGGGGCGGGCCGGTCAGGTCACTGTCTGGTCATCGGGCAGGTGCGGATGCCCAGCAGCGTGTAGGCCGGGCAGAACGAGAACAAGGCGGTGGCCAGCGGCACCACGCCGATCCAGGCCCAGACCGGGCCGGTGGTGAGCGCCCAGACGATGAGCGCGATGCCGACGGCGGCGCGCAGCAGACGGTCGATGAGGCCAACATTATGGGGCACGGAACTCTCCTGGGGTTGGATTATTTGAAGGCGCAGCCGGGCTTCAGCCCGATGGCACGAAAGATCATCGCGGCCGGGCAGAAGCCGGTGATGCCGGCCTGCATCATGTTCAGCCCGGCGAAGGCGGTGAGCAGGAACCACCAGGGGCTGATGAACCAGCCTAGCGCGAGCCCGACCAGAACCACCAGACCGGCGAAGCTGAGGACGGCGTTGTCGATCGACATATTGAACTCCTTGTTGCTGTTACGAACCGGCGGGCAGATTGGATCGCACCCAGCCAACGATGGCGGCGGCGTCGCGCGCGCCGGTGGTCTGCGCCACCACCGTGCCGGCGCGAAACAAAAACATCGCCGGAATGCCCTGCACGCCCAGCCGCGCCGACACGTTGGGCGCCTCGTCAGCGTTGAGCTTGAGCAGCCGCACGCCCGGTTCGAGCGCGGCGGCGGCGCGTTCGAAGGCCGGGGCCATGGCGCGGCACGGGCCGCACCAGGGCGCCCAGACATCGAGCAGCACCGGCACGCCGTCATGGCGCAGATGCCGCTCGAAGCCGGCCTCGTCCACCGCGACCGGGTGGGCGTCAAACAGCGCGGCGTGGCAGCCGCCGCACTTGGCCGCCGCGGCGGGCCGATCGGGCGGGATCCGGTTGATCGCGCCGCAATGGGGACAGACGAGGGTGGTGCCGCTCATGATGATGTCGCTCATGAAGATGTCCGGGGATGGTTGCGCTCAGTCGTGGGTGGTGGCCTTGAGTTTGTCGATGTTGAGCTGCTTGAGAAGGAACTTCTCATAGAACGGCTCGCTCTCGCCGATGCGGATCTTGCGCAGGAAGTACTTCTCGAAGCCCACCTTGGCCAGATGCACCCAGGTGCCGGTGGCGGCCCAGTTCACGTTGCGCGGCGGGATCTGCGGCTGGGCGACGAAGCACACGCCCCCGTCGCCGAAATCGGCGAGGCAGATGGCGTTCCACGAGGCCTGCTCGCGCGGCGGCCCGCCGCGCAGCATGGCGCCGATATTATGCGCGGTGGCGGTCACCATCGATTCGATCATGAACCCGGTTTTGGGCACCCCCACCGGCACCGGAGTCGGCCCGGTCGGCGCGATGGCGACGCACACGCCGATGCCGAACACGTTCGCATAGGTCGGGTTCGCCTGGTGCTTGTCGATGACGACGAAGCCGCGCGGATTGGTCAGCTTGTCGATGCCGCGCACCGCCGGCACGCCGCGAAAGCCCGGCAGCATCATGGAATATCTGAACGGCAGATCATGGCTGGCCGCCACCGTGCCGGCGGCGTCGAGCTCCTCGATGTGCATCACGTCCGGATCGATCGATTTGACCCGCGCGTTGGTGATCCATTTGATGTGGCGCGAGCGGAATTCGGATTCCATCAGCCCCTTGGTGTCGCCCACGCCATCGAGCCCCAGATGGCCGATATAGGGCTCGGCGGTGACGAAGGTCATCGGCACCCGGTCGCGGATGCGCCGCTTGCGCAGCTCGGTGTCGAGGATATAGGCGAACTCGTAGGCCGGGCCGTAGCACGACGCACCCTGCACCGCGCCGACCACGATCGGGCCTGGATTTTTGCAGAATTCCTCGAACGCGGCGAACGCCGCCTCGGCGTGATCGACATGGCAGATCGACTGGGTGTGCGCGTCCGGGCCAAGCCCCGGGATCTCGTCGAAGGCGAGGTCGGGGCCGGTGGCGATGACCAGATAATCATAGGCGACCGAGGTGCCGTCGGTCAGCTCGACGCTGTTCTGTTCGGGATGGACGCGCGCCGCCCCCTGGGTCAGAAAGCGAATGTTCTTGCGCTGCATCACCTTGTGCAGATCGATCTCGATGTCGCCACGCTTGCGCCAGCCGACGGCGACCCACGGGTTGGAGGGCACGAAATGATAGGCAGCGCCCTGGCCGATGACGGTCAGATTGTCGCCGGCGCGCAGTTGCGGCACCAGCTCATAGGCCATGATGGTGCCGCCAAGCCCGGCACCCAGAACCACCACTTCGGCCATCGGCCCGCTCCCTTGTCCCTCGCCCGACGGGCTCGACCGACAGCCGGCCGTGATCTCGTCGCGCTTATGGCTTGACGTTATATTCGAATATACGTATCTTCGCAACCATGAAAATACAGACCGACGCGATGGAAGCCGCCGCCGACGAAGCCTCCGACCTGCTGAAGTCGCTGGCCAACCGGCATCGGCTGCTGATCCTGTGCCAGCTGGTCGATGGCGAACGCTCGGTGGGCGAGCTGGCGGCCTTCCTCGGCGCGCGCGACTCCACCGTCTCCCAGCATCTGGCGCTGCTGCGCAAGGACGGGCTGGTGCAGGCCCGCCGCGAGGCGCAGACAATGTATTACGCCATCGCATCGGGCCCGGCGGCGCGGGTGCTGGAAACGCTGTTCGAGATCTATTGCACCCCCGCGCCGATCTGCGGCGTGCGCGAGACCCCCACTTCCTGAAGGAGAATCAACGATGTTCTGGAACAAGACCCCGAACGCGGACGCGCATGTCGAGCTGGAGCCCGCCGAGGTTGCCGCGCGGATGCAGCGCGGCGAGATCGTGCTGGTGGATGTGCGCGAACCCAACGAGATCGCCGCCGAGCGCATTCCCGGCGCGCTGGTGATGTCGCTGTCGCAGTTCGACCCGGGCAAGCTGCCGCCCGGCGAGGTGGTGCTGACCTGCCTGGGCGGCAAGCGCTCGGCGCTGGCGCTCGCGCATTGCCGCCGCGCCGGCAGCCAGGTGAAAACCCACATGCGCGGCGGCCTTGCGGCATGGAAAGCCGCCGGCCTGCCGACCACGCGCTGAAGGCGGAAATCATGCGCACGCTGCTGGCGATCTTCCTGACCACCCCCGTGCTCACGACCCTCATGCTGGCCGGCCCGGCGCGCGCCCAGGTTCCGCCGCCCGCTTCCTTCACCGTCGCGCTCGCCCCGCTCGCCGACGAGAAGGCGGTGTTCGCCACCGTGGAGAGCCGCAACGTGGTGCCCGCGCGCGCGCGCATCGGCGGCACCGTGCTGGAGCTTGCGGTGGATGACGGTGACGAGGTGACCGAGGGCCAGCGCATCGCGGTGATCGGCGACGACAAATTGCGCCTGCAACTGCGCGCGCTGGAAGCGCAGATCGCCGGCCTCACCTCCCAGCTCGAACAGGCGCGGGCGGATTTCGCCCGCATGGGCGCGCTGTCGCGCAATGGCGCGGTGTCGCGCCAGGAGATGGAGCAGGCGCGCACCGCGGTCGATGTGGCGGCGAGCACACTGGACTCCCGTATCGCCGAGCGCGGCGTGGTCCAGCAGCAGATCGAGGACGGCGCGGTGCGCGCGCCCACCGCCGGGCGCGTGCTGGTGGTGCCGCTCACCGCCGGCAGCGTGGTGTTGCCGGGCGAACCGGTGGCGCAGATCGCGCAGGGCGATTTCGTGCTGCGGCTGAGCCTGCCGGAGCGGCACGCCGCGTTCGTGCATGTCGGCGACAAGGTCCGTCTGGATGACGCCGATCTGGGCATCGGCAAACTCACCTACGCGACGGTCTCGCTGGTCTATCCGCGGATCGACGACGGGCGGGTGAAGGCGGACACGACAGCGCCTGGCCCGGGCGGCTATTTCGTCGGCCAGCGCGTGCGGGTGTGGGTGAGCGCGGGCACGCGCCAGGCCATCGTGGTGCCGGCGCGGATGATCATGACGCGCTTCGGGCTGAACTTCGCGCGCCGGCGCGGCGCCGATGGCACAATGGATGACATTCCGGTGCAGCGCGGGCGCGACACGCCCAGCACCGCGATGCCCGACGGGGTCGAGATTTTGTCGGGCCTGGTCGCCGGTGACGCGCTGGTCGCGCCATGAAGCTCGGCATCTCGGGGCGCCTGACCCAGGGCAGTCTGCGCTCGCCGCTGACGCCGCTGTTCCTGCTCGCGGCACTGGCGGTGGGGCTGCTCGCGCTGCTGACCATCCCGCGCGAGGAGGACCCCCAGATTCGCGTGCCGATGGTCGATGTGATGGTGTCGGCCAACGGGCTGCGCGCCGACGACGCCGCCGAACTGGTGACCAAGCCGCTCGAAACCATCCTCACCGCGATCCCCGGCGTCGAGCATGTCTACAGCCAGACCCAGGACGATCACGTCATGGTGACGGCGCGCTTCGTCGTGGGCACCGGCGAGGACGACGCGGTGCTCGCCGTCAACAACAAGATCGGCAACAATCTCGACCGCATCCCCATCACCATCGAGCGGCCGCTGGTGGTCGGGCGCGGCATCAACGACGTCGCCGCGATGGTGCTGACGCTCTCGCCCAGGGCCGACGCCGCGTCGCGCTGGACCCAGGCCGATCTCGACCAGCTCGCGCAGAAATTGCAGACCGAGCTGGTCAAGGTGCCCGACATGGGCATCACCTACATCGCCGGGTCGGACCCGCAGGAGATCCGGGTCGAACCGGACCCGGAAAAATTGTCGCTGTTCGGCATCACCTTGCAGCAGCTGGTCGGCAAGGTGCGCGACGCCAACCGCTCCTTCGTCGCCGGCCAGGTGCGCCAGGGCGGGCGGATGCGCGGCCTCGCCGCTGGGCAGACCCTGCTCGGCGTCCCCGATATCGGATTGCTGCTGATCGGCAGCCGCGACAACCGCCCGGTCTATGTGCGCGACGTGGCGCGCGTGGTGGTGGGCGCCGCGCCGATCGAGGCGCATGTCTGGGAACTCACCCGCGCCGGCAAGCAGGATTGGCAACGCGCCCCGGCGGTCAGCCTGGCTCTGGCCAAGCGCCCGGGCGCGAACGCGGTGGTGATGTCGGCCGCCGTGCGCGATCGGCTGGACAGTCTGCGCGGCCGGCTCCTGCCCGACGATATCGAGGTGCGCGTCACCCGCGACTACGGCACCACCGCCAACGACAAGGCCAACGAGCTGCTGTTCCATCTCGCCCTGGCCACCGTGTCGATCGTGATCCTGATCGCGGTCGCGATCGGCTGGCGCGAGGCCGCGGTGACGCTGGTGGTCATCCCGACCACCGTGCTGCTGACGATGTTCGCGGCCAAGCTGATGGGCTACACCATCAACCGCGTCAGCCTGTTCGCGCTGATCTTCTCGATCGGCATTATCGTCGATGACGCCATCGTGGTGGTGGAAAACATCGCCCGCCACTGGGCGATGCGCGACGGGCGCACCCGTGCCGCGGCGGTGATCGACGCGGTCTCCGAGGTCGGCAACCCGACCGTGGTGGCAACGCTGACGGTGGTGGCCGCGTTGTTGCCGATGCTGTTCGTCTCGGGGCTGATGGGCCCCTACATGGCGCCGATCCCGGCCAACGCGTCCGCCGCGATGCTGATCTCGTTTTTCGTCGCCATGGTGGTGGCGCCCTGGCTGATGCTGCGTCTTGCCGGCCCCGCCGGTGCTGCTGGCGGACACGCGGAGCATGACGAGGGACGGCTGGGCCGCATCTATCGCCGCGTGGCCACCCCGCTGGTCGCGCGCCGGCGCACCGCCTGGTGGTTCCTGGGCCTGGTCGGCGCCGCCACGCTGATCGCGTGCCTCGCTTTCTACACCGAGGCGGTGACGGTGAAGCTGCTGCCCTTCGACAACAAATCCGAGCTGTCGCTGGTGCTGGACATGCCCCGCGGCACCGCCGTCGAAACCACCGAACAGACCCTGTTCGCCGCCGCCTCCATCGCCGGCGGACTGCCCGAGGTGGTGGCGCAGCAGGTCTATGCCGGCACCCCGCAGCCGTTCGATTTCAACGGGCTGGTGCGCCATTATTATCTGCGCCAGGCGCCCGAGCTTGGCGAAGTGCATGTCGAGCTCACGCCAAAAGGCGATCGCTCCCGCTCCAGCCACGCCATCGCGCTCGCCCTGCGCGCCCGCCTCGCGCCATTGCGCCTGCCAGCCGGCGCGGTGCTGCGGGTGGTGGAGGTGCCGCCGGGCCCGCCGGTGATGGCCACCCTGCTCGCCGAGGTCTACGGGCCCGACGTGGCGGCCCGGCGCGCGACCGCCGAGGAGCTGAAGGAGCTGTTTCGCAAAATCCCTTATATCGTCGACGTGGATGACAGCTACGGCCAGCCGCCGCCGCGTCTGCGGATATCGATCGATCAGGACCGGCTGGAGTTTTTCGGCGTCGAGCAGCGCGACGTGTACGACACCATCGCCGCACTGATCGGCGGCGTGCCGGTGGGCTATTCCTATCGCGGCGAGGACCGGTTTCCGCTCAGCATCACGGTGGGTCTGCCGACCCGCGAGCTGCAATGGAGCGCCCAGCTCGCCTCGACCCCGGTGCCCGCCAACGCGCTGCCCGGCGCGCGCGGGGTGGTCGAGCTCGGCGAGCTGGTGCATGCCACCAACGAGGCCGGCAGCCGCACCCTGTTCCGCCGCGACGGACATTTCACCGACATGGTGATGGCCGAGCTGGCCGGCCAGTTCGAGGCGCCGATCTATGGCATGCTGGCGGTGGACAAGGAAATCGCCGAGCATGACTGGGGCAGGCTCGACCGACCGGAAATCTCCTTGCGCGGTCAGCCGGATGACGAATCGAAGCCATCCATCCTGTGGGACGGCGAGTGGGAGATCACCTACGTCACCTTCCGCGACATGGGCGCGGCCTTCGGCGTCGCGCTGCTGGGCATCTACATCCTGGTGGTGGCGCAGTTCGGCAGCTTCAAGCTGCCGCTGCTGGTGCTGGTGCCGGTGCCGCTCACCATGATCGGCATCATGCTCGGCCACTGGCTGTTCGGCGCGCCCTTCACCGCCACCTCGATGATCGGCTTCATCGCGCTCGCCGGCATCATCGTGCGCAACTCGATCCTGCTGATCGACTTCATCCGCCACGCAAGCGGCACCGGCCTCACGCTGCGCCAGGCGGTGCTCGATGCCGGCGCGATCCGCTTCAAGCCGATCGTGCTCACCGCCCTGTCGGCGATGATCGGCGCGGCCACCATCCTCACCGATCCGATCTTCCAGGGCCTGGCGATCTCGCTGCTGTTCGGCCTCGCCTCCTCCACCCTGCTGACGGTGCTGGTGATCCCGGCGATCTACGT
>DAHWBL010000206.1 GCA_027323595.1 Acetobacteraceae bacterium
GTGCGCGCCGAGCGCCTGGCCTGAAAGCTGATCACCGCCATCGCCGCCGTGTAGAGCAGCGTGACGAGAAGAATCACGACATTGGTGTGCATGCCTCGGCCCGTCCGCCCCGTGTCGGCCGTTTTCGGCCATTGTCATCGCCGCCGGTCGATACCCGTCGCGACGGCGCGCGTCGGAATCGGCCTCACGCAGTGCCTAACCCAAAAGCGGCGTCACCGACAGGGATGGATGTGATGGCGCTCGGGAGGGACTCACGCCGTCGGCGCGCGCCGACGCAGCCGCGCCAACGCGAGCCCGGCCACGCCGAGCAACGCCCAGCCGGCGGGCTCTGGCACCGTCGCCGGCAGGCCCGAATAGATCGCCACGCTGGCGATGGAGCCATCGAAATATTCGCCAAATCCACCGAACTGCGCGCCGAACTGCGTGTTGGTGCCGCTCTGCGGCGCGGTGGCGGCGGTGGCGGAGCTGAACACCAGAGCGGTATCGATGTAGAACTGCGTCCCCGTGGCAGAGCTTATCAGCTCATAGGCATGCTGTTTCCCATCGGTGGGCGCCTGCACGGCCGTCGAACCCACCGCGTCACCCAGCCGGAAAAAATCATTGGCCAGCCCGATGTAAAATCCCGGTGCGCCTGACGAGCCCTGCGAGATCATCTCGTTGTAGCCGCCCACTGTGTAGCCCAGGATCGTCGCATCGAAGGTGATGGAGAAATTCTGGGTGGGGATGGCAAACCCGGACAATTGCGCATACTGGCTGCTGCCGTTCAGGCTCAGCGCCCCGCCCGAGGCCGTCGCGCCGTTGAACAATGTGCCGTTCATGCTGCCAGCGGAATCGGTCACCGATCCGTTGAAATCATATTGATGCAGCAGCGTCCCGGCGCGCGCGGCACCACCGGCCAGCAGCAGCGGCGCCAGGATCAACCCTGACCGACGGACCCACGAGACAAGGCTGTTCATCGCCTGCCACTCCTGAAAGCCATCCAACGCTTAACTAATGTTAATACCGAAATGATTCTTTCGAGTCAATGCCGCGCGCGCCCGCGCGTACAGCAAAACGGGCCAGGCGTGTGCCTGGCCCGCTTCCACCCGAACGCCCGTGTTTAGGCGCGCTGCTCGTTCACCAGCACGTTCACGCGCTGCCCGTTGCGCACCGCGCTGCCGTTCCAGCCGGAATGCACCGGGGTCTGGTCCGCGGCGACCGTCGAGCCGGCATCCTCAAGGTCGGGGCGCGGGTCGATCTGGGTCGGGCGAACCGGGGTCAGGCGAATGTCGCTGTAGCCGCTCTGGCCGAGCTGGCGGGCGACGTCGCCCTGGCTGGTCAGCGGGCTCACCGCGACGGTCACCGAGCCGTCAAGCTGCTGCGGCTCGGCCGCGAACGCGGTGGGAGCGCCCAGGGTCAGGGCGATGGCAGCGGCGAGGAGAGAATTCTTCAACATCGGATGTGTCCTTGTGTCGATCCTGTCCACCATCGGCGCCGATCATCGGGCCGCGGTGACATTCCTGACTTAAGGACTCGGATTTACGCATTCAATTGCGATGGCAACCGCGTTTTCCCCTCCTGAAATGCGTTTGACGCATATCAAAACGGCACGCCATTTGAATGACGCATGGCTCGGCGCCGTGCCACCCCGAAATCCCGGCCCTCTGGACAAGCATCGCGCGCCCGCTCAGTTTCCGGCGCACCGGCCTTGTGCCCGCCTGGCGGAACGGTAGACGCAGCGGACTTAAAATCCGCAGCCCAACGGCATCCGGGTTCGAGTCCCGGGGCGGGCATGAAGAGGCTGATCTGCCCCCCCGCCCATCCCTCACGGAGCTTGGGGCAACTCCCACCTCGGTACAAAAGTTGGGATATCCAAAATTTTCGCTCTGGCTTTGTTTCAAATAAGGTGAAACATATTGATCTGAGTTTGCCGAAAAAAATCAGGAGATGATATGTTTGTAGTGATCCGTGCATTTTTGGTCTTATTTATTTTTTCTGTATCTGCGTGCAGCCTCACTCTACCAGTCAGGGGCTCTTTGGAAAATTCCTCAGAAATATTTAACGGCACCGCGACTGGATATCTCGACGGGGCGGGTGAGTTGCATTTGACGAGTTCTCTCGGTCGGACCTGTGCAGGAACTTTCGTCTACATCACTCGTCGGCAGGGCGAGGGGACAGTTGAGTGCTCTGATGGGGCGACGGGCCCATTTTCGTTCGTCTCTACGGGTAGCCGGGGGACAGGCTCCGGGACACTTCGGGGGGAGCGATTTATCTTCACTTTCGGGTCCTGAAATCCGAACTGGTGGCGCTGATTGCTGAGGGTCATACAGCCCGCCACCAACAGAGCCATGTGCGCAACTTCAACGCTCGCGCCGCTCTGGGCAAAACTTCGTTGGGGAGCCTGACCACGGCGTCGCACGCTGGCGCACGATCCTCGATCACTCATTCAACGTCGACGCCGATCATCGCATTTTGAGGATCGTCACCTGGTCCGAGGTGGGGTCCGTGCTGGCGCGCAGCGCGCTCACCTGCATTTGTGTCACCGCGCCGGCGCCATTGCCCCAGCCGTCGCGGATGAAGCTCAGCACGTCGGCGATCTGCGCGTCGGTCAGTTGCAGGCGAAACTGCGGCATCCGATAGCCCTCCGGCGCGCCCTTCACCACCAGCGGCGCCGAGCCGTTCAGGGTGATGTTGATCAAGGATGACGGGTCTGGCTCCAGCACCGTCGGGTTGCCGGCGACACGCGGCAGATAGGGGCTGAAGCCCTTGCCGTCGGCGCCATGGCAGGACGCGCAATTGGCCGCATAGACCGCCGCCCCGCCGCTCGCCCGGTCCTGGCGCAGCAGCGCCGTGGTGGCGTTGTCATAGACATAGGCGGGCTGACTGGCGGTCGGCGGCAGCGATTTCAGATAGGTGGCGATCGCGGTCAGATCAGCCGAGGTCAGATAGGGCGTGCTGTTGTTGACCACGTCCACCATCGAGCCGAAGGCGGCGCCGTCATGGTTATGGCCCTGCCCGAGGAAGGCGACGATATCGGCCACCGACCAGCCGGCGAGCCCGGTGCGCGCGTCGCCGCGCAGGTCGGATGCCGACCAGCCATCGAGCGGCGCGCCGGCGAGGAACGCGCTGCCATGGTCGTCGAGCGCCTTTTCCTGCCAGGCCAGCCCGCGCGGGGTGTGGCAGGCGCCGCAATGCCCCGGCCCCTGCACCAGATAGGCGCCACGATTCCACACCGCGTCATGCGCCGGGTCGGGCGTGAACGGCCCAGTGCCGGCGAACAGCGCGTTCCAGATCGCCAGCGGCCAGCGGATCGCCAGATAGGCCGGAATCTCGTTCGGCGTGTTCTGGTGCTGCACCGCCGGCACCTCATGCATGAAATAGCCATACATCGCCGCGATGTCGGCGTCGGTCAGCCTGGCGTAGGACGGGTACGGCATCGCCGGATAGAGATGGCGCCCGTCCTTGGCCACGCCGCCGCGCACCGCGCGATCAAAATCGGCCAGGCTGTAGCCGCCGATGCCGGTTTCCTTGTCGGGCGTGATGTTGGTCGCATAGATCGCCCCGAGCGGGGTGCCCATTTTCAGCCCGCCGGTGAAGGCGCGCCCGCCGGGCACCGAGTGGCAGGCCACGCAGTCGGCGGCGCGGGCGATATATTCGCCGGCACCCGGCGCGTCGGCCGCCCATGCGCTGGCGGTCATCGTCAGGCCCAGCAGCAGCGCGCTGCGAAACATCGTGCGGATCATCGTTGGCTTCCTGCCCCGGACTGTGCCCACCGCATGTCGGTTACGGGCATGTCGGTGATGTGAGGGATCGGCGATCCCCGGCCGCGAACGGCCGGGGACGCGGTGTCAGCTCGATGCGGTCAGATCATGGTCCATCAGCGGCAGCGAGCGGATGCGCTTGCCGGTGAGGGTGGCGATGGCGTTGCACAGGGCCGCCGCCAGCGGTGCGGCCCCCGGCTCCCCCGCGCCGCCCCATTTGCCACCGCCGGTCAATGCGAAATGCACGTCGATCTTCGGCGCCTGGGCCATGCGCACCATCTGGTAGGTGTCGAAATTGCCCTGCTCCACCATGCCGTCGCGCACCGATATCTTGCCGTAAAGCGTGGCCGACAGCGCGTAGATCACGCCGCCCTCCATCTGCTCGGCGACGCTGAGCGGGTTGACCGCGTGGCCGCAATCCACCGCCACCGTCACCTTCTCCACCTTCACCTGGCCGGGCTGGCGCATCGAGATTTCCACCACCTCGGAAACGATGCTGCCATAGCATTCATGGATGGCGATGCCGCGCGCGTGGCCGGCCGGCAGCGGCTTGCCCCAGTCGCCTTTCTCGGCGGCCGTATCCAGCACCTTCAGCCAGTCCGCATGGCCGGTGAGCAGCGTGCGGCGGAACTGATACGGGTCCTTGCCGCCGGCCAGCGCCAGTTCATCGACGAAGCTCTCGATGGCGAAGGCGTTCTGCGAGGCACCCACCGAGCGCCAGAACGACACCGGGATGTGGGTGTTCTTGAGCACGCAATCGACCCGCGTGTTGGCGATCGCATAGGGGTTGTTGGACAGCCCCTCGACCGCGAACGGCTCGATGCCGCTGGCCACCGGGTTCACCCCCAGCGAGCGGAACAACGACCCGACCGCGGTGCGGATATGCCAGCCGGCCGGCATGCCGTCCGCGCCGACCACGCCGCGGAAACTCAGCGCCGCCTGCGGGCGGTAGCGGTCGTGGCGGATATCCTCCTCGCGCGTCCAGATCAGCTTGACCGGCCGCTTCACCTGTTTGGCGATGGCGATCGCCTGGGCCATGTCGTCATTGGTGGATTTGCG
>DAHWBL010000218.1 GCA_027323595.1 Acetobacteraceae bacterium
TCGACCGCCTGCGCGACGGCCTCAGGCGTCAGTCCCTCGATCGTCGCGCGCACCGTATCGACGCGCACATCGAGCGCATCGCCGGCCATTCTGACGCCGCTTTTCACTTCCACCACGCCGTCGATATTTTCGATCGCGGCCGCGATCCCACGGGCCTGCGACGCAAGAGGCGCGGGGTCGGTCGCGTAAAGCTTGATCTCGATGGGCTGCGGCACCGCGGTCAGATCACCGATCAGGTCTTCCATCAATTGCGCCAGCTCCACCTCGATGCCTGGCACCTTGGCGGTGATGTCGGCGCGCAGCGCGGCCATCACCTCTGGCGTCGAACGTGCGTGATCCGGCTTGAGCCGGATGAAATAATCGCCGTGGTAGCTTTCGGCCAGATCACCGCCGAGCGTGGTGCCGAGCCGGCGCGAGAAGGTCGCGACCTCGGGGATCGCCGCCAGCATCGCATCCACCTGCGCGATCTCACGCCCGGTTTCGGCGAGCGAGGTGCCGGGGATGCTGTAATAATCGAGCACGAAGCCGCCTTCATCGACCGCGGGCATGAACCCGGTGGGGACCGCGCCATAGGCGAGCCAGCCCAGCACCAGCAGCGGCACCGCGCCCGCCGCCAACATCCACGGGCGGGCGAACAGCGCGTCGAGCAGGCGGCCGTGATGGCGCGCGAACCAGCCGCGCCGTCCGGCGGCGGGGTCGTGCCAATGCTCGAAATCGATGGTGCGACGGGCCAGCACCGGCACGATGAAGGCGGCCATCAGATAGGAAATGAACAAGGCCGCGGCCATCGTCACCGACAGCGCCTTCGAAAAGGCGCCGGTCACGCCGCTCAAGAATCCCAACGGTAGAAACACGATCAAGGTGGCGAGGCTTGATCCGGTGAGCGGCGGCATGAACTCGCGCGCGGCCGGGATCACCGCGGCGGTGCCGGCGGTGCGGCCATCGTCTCGCACCGCCCCGGCACGGCGGGCGATGTGTTCCACCATCACGATCACGTCGTCGATCAGCAGCCCCACCGCGGCGGCGATGCCACCAAGCGTCATGATGTTGAAGCTCATGCCGAGCAGGGTCAGCACCAGCACCGCGGCCGCCACCGTCGCCGGCACCACCAGCAGGGCGATCAGCGTGACCTGCCAGTTGCGCAAAAAGATGATCAGCACCAGCCCGGCCAGAACCAGCCCGATCAGCACCGCGTCACGCACGCTGGCGGCGGACTGGCTCACCAGTTCGCTCTGGTCGTACCAGTTCACCAGGCGCACGCCGGGCGGCAGCGCGAGGCCAGCGAGACGCGCGCGCACGGCGGCGGCGATCTGCACCACATTGCCGTCGGGCTGCTCGAATACATTGAACAGAACAGCGGGCTTTCCGTCCTCCGCCACCCGCACCCATTGCGGCACCACGCCGCTTCGCACATCGGCCACGTCGCGCACCCGCACGATCGCGCTCGCATCGGCGCGCACCACCACCGCGCCGACATCCTGCGCGCGCGCGAGCGGGTGGCTGGCCAGCACCAGAAACAGCTTGTCACGGTCCTGCAACTGGCCAACGGCCTGCACCACGTTGCTCGCCGCGAGCGCGGCGGTGAGATCCGACATCGACAGGCCATGGGCGGCCAGGCGATGCGGATCGGCCGCCACCTGCACCTCCGCCTGCTCGCCGCCCTGCACATCCACCTTCGCCAGCCCCTCGACCGAGGAAAGCAAAGGCACGATCTGATATTTGACGAAATCATACAGCGCGACCGGGGGCGTGTCGTCGGACAGCAGCGCATAGGAAATGATCGGGAACACGGTCGGGTCCATCCGGCGAACCGCATAGGACGTGCCGGCAGGCAAGGCCGCGATCACCGGCGCGATGGCAGCATCGATCAGCAAAGTGCCGGCCACCATGTCGCGGCCCCAGCCGAAATCGACGGCGACCTGGGCGGACCCGCGCGTCGTCTGTGATCGCACGCCGCGCACGCCAGGCACCGCGCGGATCGCCTCCTCCACCGGGCGGGTCACCAGCAGCGCCATCTGGTCGGCGGGCCGGCTGCCCGCGTCGAGCTGCACCACCACGCGCGGGAACGACACTTGCGGGAACAGCCCGACCGGCAGCGAGATCGCCGACACCGCGCCAGCGATCGCCAACGCCAGCGCCACCACAAGCAGCGAGCGCGCATGGCGCTCCAGGAAGCCGACAAAGCTCAAGGCGCAGTCCCGTCGCGCACCGACATGCCGTCGGTCAATTGATAATTGCCTTGCACCACCAGCTTCTGTGTTGGATCGAGCGGCCCGTCGACCACATCGATGTCACCGGTGGTCCCGAGCAGCGTGACGGCAACACGCCGTGCTTTTCCGGCCGCGATCTGGAACAGCCGGGCACCGTCATCATCGGTCAGCACCGCGTCATGTGGAACCAGCCAGCCCTGTAACCGGCCGATGGTGATGACCGCGCGGAACGCCTCGCCCGACAGGACCGAGCCAGGCACGGCTATGTCGGCGTCCACCATCCGTGTCCGGTGGTTCAGCGCCGCGTCGATGCGCAGAACCTGGCCGTCCAGCACCGCACCACCGGCGAGCGGCGTGAGCCGCACCGGCTGGCCGGGGTGAACCAGGGCGCGCGCGGCAGGCTCGATGCCGGCGGTGACAACCAGCCCATCGGCGCGGGTGAGGGTCAGCAGCGGTGCGGCGGCGGCGAGCCGGTCACCTGGGGCCACCGCGATGGCGCCGACCACCCCATCGAACGGCGCGCTGAGTGTCTGGGTCGAGCGATCCGCGCCTTGCTGACGCAGCAGCTCAAGGCGTGCCTGCGCGTCGCTGGCGGCGTTGTCGGCCAGCGACGCCTGGTCGCGGGTGGCGAGCTTTTCGGTCAGCAGCGTGGCGACATGCATCTGTTGGGACCGCGCCAGAGCGAGCGCGCCGACCGCCTGCGCATACGCACTCCTGCTTGCCGCAGAGGTCTCGAACAGCAGCAGGGTCTGGCCGGCACGGACCGCCTCGCCGGCGGTGACCGCGATCGCGGTGACGCGGCCTTCCAGTTGCAGGCTCAGCGTCATCGTGCCACCGGTTGCCGGCGCGGCGGTGCCATGGGCAATG
>DAHWBL010000029.1 GCA_027323595.1 Acetobacteraceae bacterium
ATCAGCTTCGCCACCGTCGCCGAGATGGGTGGCGAGCTGCGCGTGCGTAATCAGGCCGGCGGCGCCGTCTTCGAGATCGAACTGCCGGTGCCCGCGGCCGACGCGCGAGCCGCGCCAGGCGGGACCGGCTGGCCGCGCCAGGTGTCGGCATGAGCGTTGCCGCCGCACCGCCACCGGCCGGGCCGGCACCTCCGGCCGGGCCGGGCATCGTCGCGGGCCCGGCGCCACGCACCCGCGAGCATTGGCTGAGCCGCTCGCTGCTGGTGCTGCTGATCGTGATGCTGCCGCTCGCGCTCGCGGTCGGCGGGCTTGCCGCCTGGCAATCCTGGGACAGCTATCGGGCGAGTTTCGAACAGCGCCTGCGCGAGACCGCGCGCTCCTCGGCGCTGGCGATCGATGCGCGGCTGTCGGCCTATCAGGCGGCGGCACAGGTGCTGGCACTGTCGCCGCAGTTGCAGCCCGGCGGCGACCCCGAGGCGATCGAGGGGCAGGTGCGCGCCGCCGCCGACGCCATCGGCGGCTGGATCGGCATCGTCAGCGCCGACGATCCGCCGCGCCGGCTGCTCAACACACGCCTGCCGCTCGGGCCGGTGCCGGATCCGGGCCCCTCCCCGGCGGACCCGGTGCTGGCGGCGATGCAGGCGCGGCTGCGCGCCACCGCCGCGCCGCAGATCTCGGACCTGTTCACCAGCCCGATCTTCAACGAGCCGATGCTGCTGGTTGCGGTGCCGATCCTGGAGCGCCCGACCGGCCGGCTGCTCGGCAACGTCAATGTGGGTGTCTCCGCCGCGAGCCTGGGGTCGCTGCTGGCGCGCCAGGCACTGGGCAACGGCGCCTACGCGGCGGTGAGCGACGCGAGCCACCACATCGTCGCGCGCTCGCGCGACCAGGCCCGCTTCGTCGGCCGCACCAGTCCGCTGTGGAGCACCACGGCCTTCGACAACGCCGAACGCCTCAGCGAGGGCGTGACGCTGGACGGGCGACGCTCGCTGGTCGCCTACCAGAGCCTCTCGCTCGCGCCGGGCTGGCGGGTGGTGGTGGTGGAACCGCTCGCCGGCTTCGCCGCCATCGTGACCCGCCCGCTGCTGCGGCTGATGGCCGCCATCGCCGCGATCCCGCTGGTGCTGCTCGCGGCACTCGGCGTGGTGTGGTGGCGCCATCGCGACGAACAGGCCGCCTATGGCGAGCTGGACCGGGTGCTGGCGGACGTGCCGGCGCTGATCTTCGTCGATCTGGTGCGCCCCGACGGGCGGCGCGAGCGCCAGTTCCTCAGCCGCAGCGTCGGCGCGCTGACCGGCTGGTCATGGGAGGAACTGCGCCGCGAGCCCAACCTGCTGCTCGACTCGATCGACGCGGCCGACCGGTCGCGATTCAACACGTTTCGCGACAGCGCGCTCACCACCGGGCGCGCCAGCCTCGAATTCCGCGGCCGCCACCGCGACGGCCACATCCAGACCTGGCGGTCCACCGAGGCGGTGATCGAACTGCATGAGGATGGCAGCAGGCTGGTGGTCGGCTGCGTCACCGACATCAGCGACGAAAGCGTGGTCAAGGACCGGCTGCGCCAGGTCGAGAAGCTCGCCGTGCTGGGCGAGGTGGCGACCGGCATCGCCCATGAGATCAACCAGCCGCTGACGGTGATCGCGATGGCCGCCGAGAACGGCACCCGCGCGCTGGAACGCGCCCCGCCGGGGCTCACCCGCGCGGTGGAGAAATTCGAACTGATCAAGACCCAGGCGCACCGGATGGGCACGGTGATCGACCATATCAGGGTGTTCGGCCGGGTCGATGCCTCGACCATCGCGCCGTTCGCGGTGGCCAAGGTGGTCCATGACGCGCTCACCCTGATGGAGGCGCGGCTGCTGCGCGAGGGCATCGAGGTCACCACCGACATCGCCCCCGACCTGCCGAAGGTGCGCGGCATCGCGGTGATGCTGGAACAGGTGCTGCTGAACCTGCTGGTGAACGCCGCCGACGCCTACCGCGACGGCCCGCCGGGCGACGGCCACCCGCTGCTGATCCGCGCGACGGCGGAGGATGGCCGGGTGCTGATCAGCATCGCCGACCAGGCCGGGGGCATCCCCGCGAACGCGATGACCCGCATCTTCGACCCGTTCTTCACCACCAAGCCGCCCGGCAAGGGCACCGGGCTGGGGCTGTCGATCAGCATGGCGACGGTGGCCGAGATGGGCGGACAGATCACCGCGCACAACGAGGAAGGCGGCGCGCTGTTCCGCATCTGGCTGCCGATCGCGCTGGCGCCGGCGCCACATGCCGCGACATCGCTCGGGGCGTCGGCGGCGGGATAAAAAGCCCCGTGGACCGCGGTGGGAGCGCGGTCCACGGGGGGAGCCTCAGGCGCGCGGCGAAGTGTGTGCCGGGTGGCTGCCGTGCGTCGAGGAACCGGTGTGACCGCTCACCACGGCGCTGCTGCTGCCGCTGCCCAGCCCGGTGCTGAAGCTGGTGTGGTGCACGGTGGAGGAACGGGTGCGGGTGCCGCCGGCGGTGGCGCCGGCACTGCCCGCGCTGCTGTTGGCGGCGGTGACGATCCCATGCCCGGCGGTGGCGCCGGTGGCGGTGGTCGTGGTGGCGGGGGTGGAGCCGCTCGCCGTCGCGCTCGCTGTCCTGGTCGCGCCCGCCGTCGTCGTTGTGCCCGCCGTCGTTGTGCCCGTCGCCGTCGTCGCGGTGCCGCCGCCGGCCGCATGGCTGGCGTGGGTGGCAAGGCCGGACTGCGCGGGGGTGGCGGTGGCGCCGGCGCTGGTGTTGCCCGCGCTGGTCGTGCCCGCCCCCGCGCTGGCGGAGGCCGCGGTGCCGCCGACCGGGACGCCCGGACCGTTGCCCGCGGTGGTGGTCATGCCCGGAGGGGTGGCCCCGCCCGACGCGCTGCTCAGCGGACCGCCCGGCGCGCCGGGCTGCGACCCTGGCGCGGGCTGGCGGTCGAACCGGCGCGCCCGATCGGGATCGGCCAAGCGGCGATCATCGCGGTCAGCGAACCGGTGCTCGTCGCGGTCCATAATCCGGCGATCATCACGATCGGCGAAGCGGTGCTCGTCGCGGTCCATCACCCGGTGGTCGTCGCGATCGGCCATCGGATGGTCGTCGCGATCCATGATCCGGCGACCGTCGCGGTCAGCACCGCGGTCAAAATCCGGCCGGTCGAAATCGGCGCGGCGCTCGGCATTCTGCTCATGGCGCTCGGCGCTGATCGCGCGGCCGAACCCATCGCCATCGCCCGGGCCAGGCCTCGCCCCGTCGGGGCGGCCATCGCCGAAGCCAACCGGGCCAGGACGGCCATCGCCGATGCCGGCGAAGCCGCCACCGTCCGGACGGTGGCCGGGCACGGTGGTCGCGGAGGATGCGCCGGCCGAGGCGGCGGCGGTGGTGGGTGCGGTGCTGGAGTTCTGGGCGTGGGCGCCAAACCCGCCGACGGTGCCGATCAACAAAGCGGTGCCGAACACCGTGCGAAGCAGTTGGGATTGCATGGTTACCTCCTGGTCTGTTGGACTAACATCGTTGCCACGACAGCGCATTTTCAGTTTTTCGCGGTCGCGTGCCGGTCGAGCATGTCGGCGGCCTCGTCGATGATCGCCGCCTCGGTGGCGCGATCCTTGAAGATGATCCCGTTGTTGGCGACCACCCGCATGCGCGTGGTGCGCGGGGTCAGCCGTTCGAGATCGATATCGATGGTGCGGTCGGCGGCGGTGGCCGAGATGGTCCAGCCATCCTCGGTCTTGGTGTCGGTGACGATCTTCATGCCCATCCGATCGAGCCCGCCGCGCGTCGCCTGGCGCACCGCCGGCAGGGGCGAGACGAACGTCTTGTAGGCGATCCCGTTCAGCGTGTAGTCGGTGCCGGTGCCCATCGCGACGCCGGTGCCCGCGCTCATCACCGC
>DAHWBL010000228.1 GCA_027323595.1 Acetobacteraceae bacterium
GGTCCTGCGGGCAGATGCGGCCGCAGATCTCGGGGAAATTGTTGGTGGCGCTGCTGACCTCGTAGGCCTCCTCCAGCCGGCCCTCGGCGGTGAGCTTCAGCCAGTCGGGGATGTTGTTGTGCAGCGGGCAATGGATCGAGCAGAACGGCACGCCGCACTGGCTGCACCGGCTGGCCTGCAGGGCGGCGGCGGCGGCGGAGAAATCCTCATAGATTTCGGCGAAATCGGCGGCACGCGCGGGCACGTCGCGCTTGTCGGGAGCGTGCTGCGGCACGGAGACGAATTTCAGCATGCGTTCGGTCATCGGACGGCCCTTCGCGTGGTCGGCATCGCATTTGCAAGCAAACATCTGCGCGGCCATCTGCGCGGCCGGCATGAAGATCGGCCGGCCGGGGCGGGCCCGGCCGGTGATGTCGCGAACATAGCCCGGTCCGGCGGCGATTGCGAGTCGGAAATTGCTCGGTTGGTCAGTAAAGCTGACCCAATATCGAGGAAATTATGTCGGAACAGTTACCGTGAGCGGGTCGGCCTGATTAAATAGGTCCGAAACGGTCCTATCCCGCGCGCTCATACCGGCAGCACGAACTTCTTCGCCCCGCCCGGCCGAAACCGCACCAGATATTCCGGCACCACCAGATCGATCGGGGTGGCCACGATGCCCAGATCCGCGAGCCCCGGCATGGCCTGGGCGCGAACGCAGTCATGCCCGAGCAGGCGCAACTGGTCGGTGGTGAAGGGCTTGCCGGGCAGGCGCTCGGCGATGCGTGCCTGCAATCGCGCCAGGCCGAGCGGGATGTCGAGCAGACGCGGATGCCGATCGATGGTGGCGCAGATCCAGCCCAGCAGGTCGCGGAAGGTCAGAATGTCGGGGCCGGCCAGCTCGAAGGTGCGTCCGGCGGTGTCGGCGCGCGCCAGGCAGGCCATGGCGGCGGCGGCGACATCGCCCACGAACACCGGCTGAAAGCGGGTGTCGCCATGGATCACCGGCAGCAGCGGCGACCAGGCGGCGATGGCGGCGAAGCGGTTGAAAAACTGGTCCTCGGCGCCGAAAATGACCGAGGGGCGCAGGATGGTGGCGGCGGCAAAGCCGGCCAGCACCGCCGCCTCGCCGGCCGCCTTGGAGCGCGCATACAGCGAATCCGAGGCGGCATCCGCACCGATCGCCGACAGATGCAGCAGCCGCGCGGCACCCGCCCTGGTGGCGGCGGCGGCGAGCGCGCCGGCGGCGTCGGCATGGATGGTCTGGAAATCGCCGGGCCGGTGCTCGGCCAGGATGCCGACGCAGTTGATCACGATGTTCGCGCCCTCGACCGCGCGCGCCACCGCGTCGGGCCGGGTGAGCGGGGCGAACAGCGGCACCACCTGCCCCACCGCGCCCATCGGCTTCAGAAAGCCGGCAGCGGCGGGGTTGCGCACCGCGACCCGCACCAGATGGCCCTGGGCGGCGAGCCGGCGGGTGATGTAGCGGCCGACAAAGCCGGAGCCGCCGAAAATCGTGGCGATCGAGCGTTCAGCCATCGCATGGCCTCCTTGCTGGAAAAGCTCCGGGCCGGAATTGCCCGCAGCGCGGCTGCGGTCATAGCGTATTTCACCGGCCGCGACAGGGGCCGCAAGCGGGACGGGATTGACGGGCCGGCACGCCGGGGTTACATCGCGCGCCCTGCCGAGCCTGTGCCCAGGTGGCGGAATTGGTAGACGCGCAGGTTTCAGGTACCTGTGGCCGCAAGGTCGTGGAAGTTCGAGTCTTCTCCTGGGCACCACCCGGCCTCCCGCCGCACCGCGCGGGAGGCGACACGCGGCGGCTTCATGCGCGGCGGTGAGCGAGGCAGCCAGATGGTGACCCAATTCATGGCCGACGGCACGATCCATCTGCACCGCAACGACCTGCCGCCGGGCCTGTCCTTCGGCCCGATGGTGGCGATCGATACCGAGACCATGGGGCTGCGCCCGCACCGCGACCGGCTGTGCCTCGTGCAATTATCCGCCGGCGACGGCCAGGCGCATCTGGTGCAGCTCATCCCCACCGCACTCGGCGGCGGCGGTTTCGACTGCCCGAACCTCAAGGCGCTGCTGACCGACCCGGCGGTGCGCAAATTGTTCCATTTCGCCCGCTTCGATGTCGCCGTGCTGCGCCAGTATCTGGGCGTCGAGGTGGCGCCGGTGCTGTGCACCAAGGTGGCGGCGAAGCTGGTGCGCACCTTCACCGACCGGCACGGGCTGCGCGATCTGTGCCGCGACCTGCTGGGGGTCGAGATTTCCAAGCAGCAGCAAAGCTCGGACTGGGGCGCGCCGGAGCTGACCGCCGAGCAGCTCGCCTATGCCGCCTCGGACGTGCTGCATCTGCATGCGCTGTGGGCGCGGCTGGAGGCGCTGCTGGCGCGCGAGGGGCGGCTGGCGCTGGCCGAGGCGTGTTTCCGCTTCCTGCCGGCGCGCGGGCAGCTCGACCTGCTGGGCTACGAAGACCCCGATATCTTCGCCCACTGACCCGACAATATCGGTTTGATCCGGCGGTTTGATCCGGGGCGGCGGTTGACCCGGCGGGCCATCGGGGCCAATATTTGGCACGAATGATGCATCAATTGACCGACCCCTCCCCCACATCCCCGTCCCGCCCGACCGCCCCCGACGATCTGGCGGTGGCGCGCGCGGTGCTCGACACCGAAGCCGCGGGGCTGCGCGCGCTGGCCGACGTGCTCGACGGGGCGTTCACCGACGCGGTGACGCGGCTCGCCGGCGCCAAGGGCCGGGTGGTGGTCTCGGGCATGGGCAAATCCGGCCATGTCGGGCGCAAGATCGCCGCGACCCTGGCCTCCACCGGCACGCCGGCGATGTTCGTGCACCCCGCCGAGGCATCGCATGGCGATCTGGGCATGATCCTGCCCGGCGACGTGGTGCTGGCGCTGTCCAATTCCGGCGAGACCGCCGAGCTGGCCGACCTGGTGGCGCACAGCCGGCGCTTCGCCATCGGGCTGATCGGCATCACCGCGCGGGCGGATTCCGCGCTCGCGCAGGCGGCGGACGTGGCGCTGATCCTGCCGGACGCGCCGGAGGCCTGTCCGAACGGGCTCGCGCCGACCACCTCCACCACCATGCAGATCGCGCTCGGCGACGCGCTGGCGGTGGCGCTGCTGACCAGGCGCGGCTTCTCGGCGCGCGATTTTCGCCAGTTCCACCCGGGCGGCAAGCTCGGCGCGCGGCTGCGGCGGGTGTCGGCGCTGATGCATGGCGGCGCCGCCGTGCCGGTGACCGGCATCGACACGCTGATGGACCGCGCGCTGCTGATCATGACCGAAGGGCGCTTCGGCGTGGTCGGCGTGGTCGATGACGCCGGCCGGCTGATCGGGGTGGTGACCGATGGCGATCTGCGCCGCGCGATGGGGCCGGACCTGCTCACCCGGCGGGTCGGCGAGGTGATGACGCGCGCGCCGCGCACCATCGGCGAGGACGATCTGGCGGCCGAGGCGCTGCATCAGATGAATCTCGGGGCGCGGCCGATCACCAGCCTGTTCGTCACCAATGGCACCGGCCAGCCGGTGGGGATCGTGCATATCCATGACCTGCTGCGCGCGGGGGTGGCGTGAGCGCGCCGGTCACGCCGTTGCCGCCGGCCCCGCAGGCGCCCGACAAGCGGGCGCGGATGCTGACCGGGCGGATCGCGCGGCCGCGCGCCGCCCCCAGCGCGGCGGCACTGGCGCGGCGGCGGATACGGGTGCGGCTGGCCAAGGTGGCGCTGCCGGTGCTGGGGCTGCTGCTGCTCGCCTCGATCGCGCTGTGGCCGGAAATCGCCCGGCTGTCGGACCAGGAGCGCATCACCTTCAACCGCCTGGCCACGCCCACCATCGATGGCGCGCGCATCCGCGACGCGCGCTATCACGGCGCCGATGAGCACGGCCAGCCCTACACGCTGACCGCGCGCGAGGCGATCCAGGTCGGGCCGGACCGGGTCGATCTGACCGCGCCGAGCGGCGACGCGCTCAACAGCGCCGGCTGGAGCATTTTGCGGGCGCGCCAGGGCGTCTATCAGCCGCAGGGCGAAATCCTTGATCTGTCCGGCGACGTCACCGTCTATCGCGACGACGGCACCATGCTGCGCAGCGATGTCGCCACCATCGATCTCAGGCAGGGCCTGGCGGTTGGCGAATCGCTGGTGCACGCCGAGGGCCCGTTCGGTACGCTGGACGCGCAGGCCTATGCGCTCGCCGACAAGGGCAGCGTGGTGCAGTTCGCCGGACCGGCGCGGCTGAAGCTCAACAGCGGCGACGGCCCTGGCGGCGGCTCATGAGGGCCATCCTCGCCGCGCTGTTGCTGCTTCTGCTCGCCGCCCCGGCGGGCGCGCAGCCGATCGACATGAGCCATGGCGGGCCGGTGGAGATCACCGCGCGCGACGGGCTGGACTGGCATCAGAACGAGCTGATGGTGGTGGCGCGCGGCGATGCGCGGGCGGTGCGCGGCGACGTGACCGTGCTCGCGGACCGGCTGATCGCCTATTACCGGCACAAGGCGGGTGCCGCCCCCGCGCCGGCGAAATCCACCGCCCCGGTCGCGCCAGGCACCGAGACCGGTGACAGCGAAATCTACCGGCTGGAGGCGGTCGGCTCGGTGCGCATCTACACCCCCACCGACCACGCCACCGCCGACCACGCGGTCTATGACATCGACCTCGCCGTGCTGATCCTGACCGGGCATGATCTGCGGCTGATCACCCCGCAGCAGGTGATCACCGCGCGCGACGCGCTCGAATACTGGTCGGGCGCGCACATGGCGGTGGCGCGCGGCGACGCGGTGATCACCACCACCGACGCGCGCCAGCTCAGCGCCGACACGGTGGTCGGCTATCTCAGCCACGACGATGACACGAAGGGCGACAAAAAAACCGGCAAGCCGACCACGCCGGCGTCAAATTCTCCTGATCAGCAAAGCGGCAAGCTGGAGCGCGCCGAGGCGTTCGGCCACGTGGTGATGCGCACGCCCACGCAGACCGTGCGCGGCGATCGCGGCGTGTATCTGCCGCCCACCGGGCTCGCGCGGCTGACCGGCGACGCGCAGCTCACCCAGGGCGCCAACCAGGTGCATGGCGCCGATCTGCTGGTCGATCTCAACACCGGCATCTACCGGCTGCTGTCCGCCCCCGGCCAGCGTGTCGAGGGGCTGGTCACGCCCAACGATGCCGGCGCGCCACCGGCGGCGGGCGATGCGCCGCCGGCGGCCAAAGCCTCCCCGAAATCTCCCGATCCGAAACCCGGGACCGCACCCAAGGCTGACCCATGAGCGAGCATCTGCGCGTGCTGGACGGAAATGCGGGGCTCTCCGCGCGCGGCGTCGGCAAGGTCTATAAAAAACGCCCGGTGGTGCGTGGGGTGTCGATCTCGGTGCGGCGTGGCGAGGCGGTCGGTCTTCTCGGG
>DAHWBL010000232.1 GCA_027323595.1 Acetobacteraceae bacterium
CGTCCTGCGCGCCCCGCCAGCCCGGCCCGTCCGCCTCCGCCCCGTCCCCCGCTTCGGCCCCGCGCGCCATCCCCGGCACCGCCCGCACCACCCGCGCCGGCGCCCCCGCCGCCACCCGCAGACCCTCCCACGCCGGCAGCACCGCGCGCGGCGCGAACGGATCAGGCGGCAGCTCCGCCTCGCTCGCGATCAGCTCCGGATCGACCCACGGCAGGCTCTCCAGCGGCAGCCGATAGCCGATCGGGCTGTCCCCGGGCAGCAGAAACAGACTGCCACCGCGGAAAACCCACGGCCCGGACCGCCAGCGCCGCGCGCCATCGCCCGCCGCCCGCCGCAACGGCAGCACCGCGCCCGCCGGTCGCCCCAGCCCGCCGCCATACAGCCGCGCCAGACGCGCCCGCTCCAGCGGATCGGCCAGCCTCGGCGCCTCGGCCACCACGTTCGCCGGCAGCAGCTTCTCGCGCCACAGATAGTAATGCACGTCCTCGAACGCCGGCAGCACCAGCCCCGGATCGAGCTGCAACCGCTCCGCCAGCCGCGCGCCAAACCCCAGCGCGTCCTCGGCCGTCGCGTCATCCACGTCGTCATCCGACGCCAGCAGCCCCGGATCGAGCCACACCGGCGCGCCATCCGCCCGCCAATGCGCCGACAGCGCCCAGCGCGGCAGCGGCTCACCGGGATATTGCTTGCCCATCCCATACACCAGCGCCGCCCCCGGCGCCCACCGCTCCGCCAGCCGCCGCAGCAGCCGCCCGGCATAGACCCGCTTGGTCGGCCCCAGCGCGTCGATGCTCCACTCGCCGGCCTCCTGGTCGGTGGCGGCCACGAAGGTCGGCTCGCCGCCCATCGTCAGCCGCACGTTCTGCCGCCGCAGCCGCGCATCCACCGCCTCGCCCGCGGCCAGAATATCCTGCCACTGCCGATCGCTGTACGGCCTGGTCACCCGCGGCGTCTCGCGCACCCGCCGCACCGACATCTGCACGTCGAAACTGACCTCGCTCTCATCCACCAGCCCGGTGATCGGCGCCGCCGAAATCGGCTCCGGGCTCGCCGCCAGCGGAATATGCCCCTCCGCCGTCAACAGCCCCGAGGTCGCATCGAGCCCAATCCACCCCGCGCCGGGCAGATACACCTCCGCCCACGCATGCAGATCGGTGAAATCCGCCGACGGCCCCGCCGGCCCCTCCAGCGGCACCACATCGGCCACCAGCTGGATCAGATAGCCAGACACGAACCGCGCCGCCAAACCCATGTGCCGCAGCAGCTGCACCAGCAGCCAGGCGGAATCCCGGCACGACCCGCGCCCCTCGCCCAGCGTCTTGTCGGGTGCCCACACCCCCGGCTCCATGCGCACGATATAGGCAATCCGCTCCTGCACCCGCCGGTTCACCTCCACCAGCAGATCGATCGTGCGCTCCGCCTCGCGCGGCATCGTCGCCAGCAGCGCGGCGAACCCCGCCCCGCCCGGCAATTTCTGCCGAAACGGCGCCAGCTCGCTCTCCAGCACCGGGTCATAGGCGAACGGAAAACGCTCCGCCTCCGGATCGAGGAAAAAATCGAACGCGTTGATCGGCGACAGGTCCGCGACCAGGTCCACCTGCACCGAGAATTCCCGCAGCCGCTCGGGAAACACCACCCGCGCCAGATGGTTGCCCTGTGGGTCCTGCTGCCAATTCAGGAAATGCTCCGCCGGCAGAACCTTCAGCGCATAGGAAATGATCGGCGTGCGCGCCTGCGGTGCCGGCCGCAACCGGATCGTCTGCGGTCCCAGCCGCACCGTGCGGTCATACTGGTACGAACTGCGGTGGGTCAGCGCGACATGCAGGGCCATGGATCATCCAAATCGTGGGTCATCGTCGTGAATGGAAATACCGACGCATCTGTTGCCCGTTTCACGCGCCGACGGGCAAGCACGGAATGCGACGCCACCATCAATTCATGGCGGCGCCAACAAATCCTGCAATGTCGGTGCCAACCGCGCATGGGTGTTTGCACCGCCCGACATCGCGATGCTAGGCTTGCTCCGCGCGCAGCAGACGCGCGATCGGGGACAATGCAGGCCCACGGCTGCCACAGGAGCACGCCGATGGACGGATCGCAGACCGCCACCAATTTCGCCGCCACGCGCGCGGCCGCGGCTGCTCGCCAACCGGCCACCACGACCGACGCACCCATCCTCTCGATCAACGCAATCGACAAACGCTTCACCGTGCGCGGCCGCGAGGTCGCGGTCCTGCGTGATTTCTCCTGCACCATCGCGCGCAACAGCTTCGTTTCGGTCATCGGCCCATCGGGCTGCGGCAAATCCACCCTGCTGCGCCTGCTCGCCGGCCTTGATCGCCCCACCGCCGGACAAATCCTGTTCGACGGCGCACCGATCAACGGCCCGCCGCCGGGCATGATCGCGGTGTTCCAGCAATATGCGAAATCCATCTTCCCCTGGCGTAGCGTCGCCCACAACGTCGCCTTCGGAATCGACCCCGCTTCGCGCCTCTCGCGCACCGAAAAATCCGCCCTCGTCGCCGAACATCTGGCGCTCGTCGGCCTGTCCGACCATGCCGACCACTGGCCCGCGCAAATCTCCGGCGGCATGCAGCAGCGCCTTGCCATCGCCCGCGCGCTGATCCGCAAGCCCGAGGTCCTGCTGATGGACGAACCCTTCTCCGCGGTGGACGCCATGACCCGCGCGCTGCTGCAGGACCTGCTGCTGCACATCTGGCGCAGCCGCCCGATCACCATCGTCTTCGTCACCCACGACGTGGACGAGGCGGTGCTGCTGTCCCAGCGCGTGCTCAGCCTCGGCCGCTTCGGCGCCGGCCTGCGCGAGGATGTCACCATCGACCTGCCGCAGCCGCGCGACCAGATCACCACCCGCGCCGACCCCGGCTTCATCGCGCTGCGCCAACGCCTGTTCGCCTCGATCTTTCACCAGGAACAGGCCTCGTAATGCGCGACCGCCTGCCTGGCTTCATCCTCATCGCGGTGCTGCTCGCCGGCTGGGAAATCGCCTCGGCGACCGACCTCGTCGATGCCGTCTCGCTGCCGCGCGTCAGCACCATCCTCGCCGCGTTCTGGGCCGGCATCACCAGCGGCGCGCTGCCCGACGCGGTGCTGCCCAGCCTGTGGCGCATCTTCGCCGGCTTCGCGCTGGCCTGCCTCGTCGGCATCCCGCTCGGCCTGCTGATGGGCACCGTCGCACTGGTCTACCGGCTGCTCGAACCGCTCACCGAGTTCATCCGCCCGATCCCGTCGGCCGCCTATATTCCGGTGGCGATCCTGTTTCTGGGCATCGGCGACGAGATGAAAATCTTCGTCGTCTTCCTCGCCAGCCTGTTCCCCATCCTGCTCAACAGCTTCGCCGGCGTGCGCGCCATCGACCCGGTGCTGCTCGACACCGCGCGCACCTTCCGCACCGCGCGGCTGGCCACGCTGCGCCAGATCGTGCTGCCCGCCTGCCTGCCCTCCATCCTCACCGGCATGCGCATCTCGGTCGGGCTGTCATTGATCGTGGCCGTCGTCGCCGAAATGATCTCGGGCAATTCGGGCATCGGCTATTTCATCCTCAACAACCAGCGCATCTTCCGCGTGCCCGAAATGTTCGCCGGCATCTTCACCCTCGGGCTGCTCGGCTTCATGATCAATCTCGCCTTCCTGCGCGTCGAACATCATCTGCTGCGCTGGCGCGCCAGCACCGGAGCCGCCTGAATGGGAAATGCCGCCCTCGTCACCGGTGCCGGCAGCGGCATCGGCCGCGCCTTGTGCCTGCGCCTGCTCGCCGATGGCTGGACCGTCTGCGCGGTCGATCGCGATCTCGCCGGCCTGCCCGACCATGCTGGCCTGCTGCGCTGCGTCGGCGATGTGCGCGTCCCCTCCACCAGCACCGACGCCGCCGCCCGCCTGCTCGCCACCGCCGGGCGCATCGACGCGCTGGTCACCTGTGCCGCGATCTACCATGTCCGCCCCTTCCTCGATCTGGACGAGGAACTCTGGGACGAAACCTTCGCGGTCAACACCACCGCCGGCCTGCTCGCCGCCCAGGCGGTGCTGCCGGCGATGCGCGCGCAAGGTAACGGCGCCATCGTGCTGTTCTCCTCCACCCTCGCCCGTCACGGCCAGGTCGGCGGCGCCCACTACGCCGCGAGCAAGGGCGCGGTGCTCGGCCTCGCCCGCTCGCTCGCGCTCGAAACCGCCGAACAGGGCATCCGCGTCAACACCGTCTCGCCGGGCCTCACCGACACGCCGCAGCCGCGCGGCAACATGACCGAGGCGCAGTTGCGGGCCCGCGCACACGACAACCCGCTCGGCCGCATCGGCGAGGTTTCCGACATGGTCGAGGCGGTGCTGTTCCTGATCGATGCCGATGAAGCCAGCTACGTCACCGGCCAGGACCTGCGCGTCACCGGCGGCGAGAGGCTGTTCTGATGGCCGCGCGCGACATCGCGCTGATCACCGGCGGCGCGTCGGGCATCGGCGCGGCCACCGCCATCCGCCTCGCCCGGCGCATGGCCGTCGTCATCGCCGACCGCGACCTGCCGGCCGCCGAACGCCTCGCCGCCAGCATCAAGCAGGACGGCGGCAACGCTTTTGCCATCGAAATGGATGTCGCCTCCGGCACCTCGGTACGCCAGGCCGTGGCGCGCATCAGCCAGGATATCGGCCCGGTGCGCCATCTGTTCTCCAACGCCGGCATCAACATCCGCCAGCCGGTCGAGGACATCACCCCGCCGGACTGGGCGGCGATGATGAACACCCATGTCCGCGGCGGCTTTCTTGTCGCCCAGGCGGTGCTGGCGCGCATGCTGGCGGACCGGCGCGGCGGCATCGTCTTCACCTCGTCGGATTTCGCGGTGGTCGGCATGGCCCGCGGCGCCGCCTACGCCGCCGCCAAGACCGCGCTCTACAGCCTGGCCAAGTCGCTCGCACTCGAATGCGCGCCCTTCGGCGTGCGCGTCAACGCCATCGGCCCCGGCCCGATCGACACGCCATTGCTGCGCAACCGCCCCGAGGCGGAATGGCGCGAAGCAACCGACCGCTTCGCCCGCATCGTGCCCATGCGCCGCCTCGGCAGCGCGGACGAAGTGGCCGCCTGCGTCGATTTCCTGCTGTCGGACCGCGCATCCTTCATCACCGGCCAGCTCCTGCACCCCAATGGCGGCCAGGTGATGTGGTGACCCCGCGCTTCGGCGTCTGGACGCCGCTGCCCCACACCATCCGCCCCGAACCCAGGATGGGCCGCGCCATCGCCGCCGCCACCACGCCGGGCGGGGAAGGTGCCGACCCCGCCACCGCGATGGCGCTCGACATCGTCTGCCGCGCCGAACAGCTCGGCTTTGCCGCCACCCTCATCGCCGAACGCTGGCTCGGTCCGGACCTCTCGGCCTGGCTGCTCTCCGCCGCCATCGCCGCGCGCACCAGCCGCATCGAAATTCTCACCGCCATCCACCCCGGCGTGATCGACCCCGCGCAAACCGCCAAGCTCGGCGCGAGCCTTGATCGCATCAGCAACGGCCGGTTTTCGGTCAATCTGGTCACCGGCTGGTTCGAACGCGAGCTGGCGATGTTCGGCCAGGGCGCCCTGCTCGATGACCGCGCGGCGCGCTATCGCCGCATGCAGGAATTTCTGCTGGTGCTCACCGCGCTGTGGTCCGGTGAGCGCGTGAACTTCGCCGGCGAATTCTACCAGCTTGCCGATACCACCCTGCCGCTGCGCCCCCGCCAGGTGCCCCGCCCGCCGATCTATGCCGCCAGCCGCGACCCCGCCGGCCGCGACATCGTCGCCGCCCACGCCGACGCCTGGTTCGTGCAGACCCCCACCGGCACCTGGGACTACGCACTGATCCGCCCCGCGATGGCCGCCGCGATCGCCGACATGTCCGCCCGCGCCGATCGCGCCGGCCGCAGGCTCACCTACGCCATCAGCGGCCACGTCATCTGCGCCGACACCCAAGCCAGCGCCGAGGCGGCCGCCGGCGAGCTTGCCGCCATCGGCGCCACCGACCCGATCAGCGCCGTCGCCGCGCGCGCCCTCGGCGCCGGGCTGGTCGGCACGCCCGCCATGCTGATCGAGCGCATCGCCGATCTCGCTGATCTGGGCATCGAACTTCTGATGCTGCATTTCCACCCGATGGAACATGGCATGGAGGCATTCGCCGCCGGCGTCATGCCACACTTCGTCCCAACCACCCTGCAAAAGGCCCACGCATGAACGAGCCATATAATCCGTTCGACCTGTTCGCCTACCGCGCCATCGTCGACGCGCCGCGCGTCACCTGGCCGGGCGGGGCGCGCATCGCGGTATGGGTGATCCCCAACATCGAACATTTCCACATGGAGCTTTTCGCCAACGCGCCGGACGTGCGCAACTACTCCCGCCGCGACTACGGCAACCGCGTCGGCATCTGGCGGCTGATGGAGGTGCTCGCGCGCCACAAAATTCGTGGCACCGTCGCGCTCAATGCCGAGGTGATCACCCATTATCCGCGCATCATCGAGGCCGCGATCGGGCTCGGCTGGGAATTCATGGGCCATGGCCTGACCAATTCCACCGCGCTCACCGGCATGGACGCCGCCACCGAACGCGCCACCATCCTGGCCACCCGCGACGCCATCATCGGCACCGGGCAGAAAATGCACGGCTGGCTCGGCCCGGGCCTCACCGAAACCTGGCGCACCCTCGACCTGCTCGCCGAGGCCGGTGCCACCTACGTCGCCGACTGGATCAACGACGATCTGCCATACCGCATGCGCAACGGGCTGCACGCCATCCCCTACAGCATCGAGCTGAACGACATGCCCCTGTTCGTCAATCCATCGATCAGCATCGCCGATTTCGAGCGCCGCATGATCGATGCGTTCGATGTGCTCTACGACGAGGGCGAACATAACGGCCGCGTGCTCGGCATCGCGCTGCACCCGTTCCTCATCGGCTCGCCGCACCGCATCCGGTATCTCGATCGCGCGCTGGCCCACATGGCCAGCCATGAGGGCGTGTGGTTCGCCACCGGTGCGGAAATCATCGCCCATTACGCCACGCTCGCCGCCACATAAGGACCGCCCGATGAAAATTCTCGCCGCCACGCTGCTCTGCCTGTTCGCCATCACCGCCCACGCGCAGGACAAACTCACCTCCGTGCGCGTCGGCACGCTGAAAATGGCCGCCCTGACCGACCCCTACATCGCCCAGCAGCTCGGCATCTTCAAAAAACACGGGCTCGACGTGCAGCTCATCGAATTCAACGCCGGCGGCGAGGCGGTCGCCGCCGGGCGCGGCGGCAGCATCGACATTTTCCTCGCCATTCCCGGCACCGTCATGGTCGCCGACGAACGCGGCTTCGACATGCTGGCGATCTTCCAGAACGAGATCGCCAAGCCCGTGCCGCCTGATTCCGGCGCGGTGCTGGTGCGCGCCGAATCCCCCATCCACAGCCTCCAGGACCTCAAGGGCCACAAGGTGGTGGTCTCCTCGCTGCACAGCCAGAACGCGGTGTCGCTGCAAATGCTGCTCAAACGCCAGGGCATCGACCTCGCCTCCATCACCTGGCTCGAAATCCCCTTCCCCGCCCATCCCGACATCCTGCGCAGCAAACAGGCGGACGCGGTCGCCGCGGTCGATCCCTACACCACCGAGCTGATCAGCTCAGGCGTGGGACGCGAAATCGCCTGGTATTATATCGACTATATGCCCCTGCAACCGCTCGGCGCCTGGTTCGCGCGACGCTCCTATGTCGAGAAAAACCCGCAGGTGATCGAGGCCTACAACGCCTCCATCGCCGAGGCGATGGACCATCTCAACGCCGATCCCGCGCGCGCGCGTAAGGAAGTGGTCAATTTCACCGGCCTGCGCCCCGAGCTGGTCGCCGACATGCCGATGATCGGCTGGGATTACCACGTGAACCTCAAACTCTGGCAGGAAGTGGTGGACATGATGGTGGCGAGCGGCGAGCTGCAAAAGCCGCACAAGGTGGACGAATTCCTCGCACCCCAGATTCGCGCCTGGGTGGTAAACTGAAAACCGGATTTCGTCTGCCGCAACAAAAAAATGCAGATGACATGAAGGTTATGTTGGATTGCTTCACGTGAAGCAATCTTGCGAATCCGAAAACATCCAATTGCTTCACGTGAAGCAAAATCACCCGCCGCCCGGCTGAATCCGCCGGGCCGCCGCCGCCAGCGCCTGGTTGACCAATATCGCGACCCCGAACAACAGCACGATCACCGACAAAATCGTCGGCAGATCGTCATAGGCGACGGCATTGACGACAACGAACCCCAACCCCTGCCGCGAGGCGAACATCTCCCCCACCAGCACCCCCAGCAGCGACAGCGAAAACCCAAGCCGCAACGCCGCCAGCAGATCGGGCAAGGTCGCCGGCAGCAGCACCGTCCAAACGGTCTGCCACGGTCCAAGCCGCATCGCCCGCGCGCTGCGCGGCAGGATCGGCTTGATGTTGCGCACCGAACCCATCACCAGCAGCGCCACCGGCACCAGCCCATGCATCGCCCCGAACGCCACCCGCGCCGACAGCCCGAGCCCGAAAATCAACAAAACCAGCGGATACAGCGTCACTTTCGGCAAGGCATAGAGCGACGCCAGAATCGGCTCCATCACCTCGCCCGCCAGCCGCCGCGCCCCCAGCACCACCCCCAGCGCCACCCCGCCCAGCATCGACAGCACCACCGCATAGACCAGCGCCTGCGCGGTCGCCGCGACATCAACCAGAAAATCATGGTCGCCCAGCAGCGCCACCAAGGTCGTGATGGTCTTCCACGGCGTGGCCAATGACCGCGCCCCCACCAAAAGGCTCAACCCCTCCCACACCGCCACCGCCAGCAGCAGCAGCAAAAAACTATCCACATGCCGCCTCACCGCCGCCGCCGCGCGCGCAGAATCTGGTCCCAATGGTGCAGAACTCCATTGATCCCACCGACAACGATCAGCACCAGCAGCATCAGCCCATACATGGTCGGGTTGTCGAATTCGTTATAGGCATTGGCGATGGCATATCCCATGCCCTCGCCCGACAGAATGAATTCCGAGGCGATCACCCCGATGAACCCATAGGCCACCGCCAGCGTCACCCCCGAAAACAATTGCGGCGCCGCCGCCGGCAACACGATCCGCCAGGTCCGCGCCGCCCACCCCATGCCAAGAACCAGCCCGGTACGCCGCAGCACCACCGGCACCTGGTCCAGCGCGCTGATGGTCGAGATCACCATCACCCCCGCCGCCGTCAACACCGCCGTGGCAATGATCGCCGCGTGCCCAACGCCCAGAAACACGATCAGCACGGGATAAAACAAAAATGTCGGCACCGCGTAATAGCTCGCCAGAAGCGGGTCGATCGCCTGGCGCAGTCGCGGCACCGCATGAATGCCCGCCCCCACCACAAACCCACCAATGATCGCAACCAGGCTCGCCACCACCACCGAGGCAAGAGCGGAAATCATCGCCTCGCGCATCTGCGCCACAAAAAACAGCCGCCACAGGCTCACCGCCATCCGGCTCGGCGGGATCATCACCGTGCCTGCGATCATCCCATATCGACAGGCCAGTTCCAGCGCCAGCACACCCGCCACAAC
>DAHWBL010000277.1 GCA_027323595.1 Acetobacteraceae bacterium
GATTGACCGAAGCCACCGCCGCGCGCGCCGCCGCCACCTCGTCGCCCGTCGCCAGATCGGTCTTGGTCAGCACGACAAGATCGGCGAGCCCCACCTGCGCGCCCCACTCCGGATGCCGACGCGCCTGCGCGCCCGCCGCGGTCGCATCCACCGTCGTCACCACCGCCTCCAGCCGATAGCGCTCATCGACGATCTGGCTGTCCGCCAGCGCCGCCGCCACATGCCGCGGGTCGGCAAGCCCGGTGGTCTCGATCACTACCCGCGCGAACCGCGGCATCTGCCGGCGCAACCGCCGCCAGAACAGCGCCTCCAACTGCGCCACCAGATCGTCGCGCACGGTGCAGCACACACAGCCATTTTCCAGCACCGTCACGCTGCCGGCGACATTCCACAGCAGATGATGATCAAGCCCGACCGCGCCAAGCTCGTTGACCAGCACCACGATATCCGCGCCCAGCGCCCCGCCGATCGCGCGACGCAACAAACTGGTCTTGCCGCTGCCCAGAAACCCGGTGAGCAGAACGATCGGAATCCGCTCGACCGGATCAGCTATTCCCGCCAAGGCCCCCGTTAATCTCGCCAAGGATCCACCACGCAATGGATCGCGCCGGCGCGGCCCTCACCGCCCACCGTGCGCAACGCCGCATCCACCTCGCCAAGCCCGAACAGGTCGGTGCACAACTCCTCCAACGGATAGCGCCCCGAGGCGATGATGCGCAGCGCCATCTCCACCGCCTGGAAGCTGTGCCCGCGCATCCCCTTCACGCTCAAAAACCTGCTGATCAGCACATCGGAATCGAATTCCGGTATCCGCTTGAACTTGCGCCCGCCCAGAATGATCCGCCCCGCCTTGCGCGCGAGCTGGATCGCCGAGGTCACCGTCGCGGTGCCACCGGACGCGCAGTCGATCACCAGATCCGCCATCTCCCCGCCGGTCAGATCCGCCACCCGCTGCAACAAATCCTCGCGCTCCACATCGATCGTGTGGTGCGCCCCCAGCCGCCGCGCCAGCGCCAGCCGCTCGGCGTCGCCCGACAGCCCGGTGACGATGATGCACCCGGCCCCGGCCTCGGCGGCGGCCACCACGCACGCCAGCCCCTGCTGCCCCGGCCCCTGGATCACCAGGCTCTCGCCCATCTTGATCCCGCCCTGCAGATAGGCCCACTCCACACCGTTGCCCAGCGGCAGCGCGAGCGTCGCCAGTTTCGCATCCATGCTGTCCGGCACGACATGAAACACCGAATTCGGGTGCAGATATTGCTGCCGCGCATAGCCGCCCCACAGCCCCGGCGCCACCGACACCGGCGTCGAGCCATAGCGAATGGTGTCCGCCAGATTGAGCGTGTCGGTCGCATCGCACAGCCGGAAATCCCCGCTCCGGCAATAGCGACAATGCCCGCACGGCAGATATTCCTCCAGCGCCACCCGGTCGCCCTCACGCAACCCAAACCGCGCCGCCGCCCCGGCACCAAGCCGCTCGATCCGCCCGACCACCTCATGGCCCAGAATCAACGGCCCGCGAGAACCTGGATATTTCAAATAATACGGCCAGTCACTGCCGCAAACACCCGTCATCTCCACCCGCAAAATCCCGCCATCCGCCCCGATGTCGGGCATCGGCACCTCACGCACCTCGGTCTGCCGCACCGCAAAACTCACCGCCGCCAAAACCATCGCCCATCCCCCATTATCGCCACGCCGAAGCCTCAGATTCGAATCTGAAATAATAAAAGTTTTTTGGTTCTTTTTTTCAAAAAAGAACGTTCTTTCTTGAAAGAAAGAACCATGTGTGGACGGCCCGTTTGGTTCAAGGGTTTGTTGGCGAGAGATGTGTATGGTTCGCGTGCGCGCATGTGTCCGGCCTGTTGGAGCGGTGTTGAGACCGCGTGGCCCAGATGGATTCCGCGAGCGATCT
>DAHWBL010000279.1 GCA_027323595.1 Acetobacteraceae bacterium
GGTCAAGGTGAAACCGCTCCAAGCATGAGGATATTCAAGACCAAATCGTTCGCGCGCTTCGCCAGGAAGGTCGGACTCACCGACGACGCGCTGTGCGGGGCGATCGAAAATATCGGACGGGGCCTGATCGATGCAGATATCGGTGGCGGCGTGCTGAAGCAGCGGATCGCCCGCCCCGGCGGTGGAAAATCGGGCGGGTTTCGCACGATCATTCTGTTCCGGTTCGGCGCGCGCGCCTTCTTCGTGCATGGGTTCGCCAAAAATGAACAGGACAATATCCGCGACCACGAACTCGCCGCCTTCAAGATGCTGGCGGCCGAACTGATGGCTTATGACGATGCCGCGATCGCCAGCGCGATCGCCAACACGACGCTGATGGAGTTGACACGCAATGGCTAAACAATATCGCAGCCGGGTGATGGCTTCGATCCATGAAACCGCCGAGGGGCTCCATGCGGCCGGCGTGATGGATAAGAAAACCATGCGCAAGTTCGACGACGCATGCCTCACGCCTGTTCGCCCCCTCGCGCCGCGGGAAATTCGCGCGCTGCGTGAACGCGAGGGCGCGAGCCAGGCGGTCTTCGCGCGCTATCTCAACGTCAGCGTCGGACTGGTGAGCCAATGGGAACGCGGCGAAAAACATCCGCAAGGCGCGTCGCTCAAGCTCCTGTCCCTGGTTGACAGACATGGCATCGAAACCGTTGCCTGACCCAACGAGCCACCGCCAGACGCCACCACGCCCGCGCCGCCGATCGTCGCGCGCTGCAACCTTGGGGGGCAGCGCGCAGGGTGGCAGTGGCGGATGCGACCCGCCTCGCGCCCCTCACAACTCCCGATCGCCCAGCCCCACTTTCTTGTAAATTTCATTGATATGCGCCTTCATCTGCGGCGAATTCTCGTCGTGGTCCGAGGCCCAGGCCCAGCCCACCTTCTCGCGCGCATATCGCCCCATCACCTCGTCCTGGTCCGACGTGCCGCCGCTGATGCCATAGGCGCCGATCATCACGCGGCCCTTGAACACCGGCGCGCAGCCGCCCGACACCACCACCCGCCCACCGGTGAACACCGAGGCGTTCATCAGCATCTGCGGGTTGCGCTCGCGAAACCATTGCTGGATCACCAGCCCATCGGAGAACCGCGGACTCATCGAGCGGAACGCCGCGACGGTGAACGCCTTCGCCCAGGCGATCTCCGGGGTGATGAAGCCGGCATCGTCCATCCGTTCCAGCGCCAGCAGATGGCCCTCGGCATTGACCGCCGCCATCGCCACCGGCGCTCCGATCTCCAGCGCCTTTTCGGTCACCGCGGCGAAGAACGCCCGGCAGTCCTCGGCCCGCAATCTGTCCATGTTTCCCCCTGTGGCCGGCATGGGCCACCAATCATGCATCCGTCTGGCGCGCCCTCCTGCGACGGCGCGGCGCATTTGACAAGTGCCGCGCCGCACCGGAGGCTGCGCGGCCTCAGCCGATGCCCGACACCATCAAGCCCGACACCACAATGCGGCCGGCAACCGAACGGGGAAACATGTCCATCCAGATCAGCGCACCCGCCGCCCACCTCGCGACATCCGAACCGCTCGATGCCGAGGCGCAGCGCCGGGTCTTCGCCAAGGTCGCCTGGCGCATGCTGCCGCTGCTGATCGTGGTCTACATCCTCAATTTCATCGATCGCACCAATGTCGGCGTCGCGGCACTCACGATGAACAAGGATATCGGCCTGTCGCCGTCGCAGTTCGGCACCGGGGCGGGCATTTTGTTCATCGGCTACTGCCTGTTCGACGTGCCCTCCAACCTCGCGCTGTATCGCTTCGGCGCGCGGCGGTGGCTCGCGCGCATCATGGTCACCTGGGGCATCGCGTCGGGTGCGATGATGTTCGTCACCGGCCCCAACAGCTTCTACGCGCTGCGCTTCGCGCTCGGCGTCGCCGAGGCCGGGTTTTTTCCTGGTGTGGCCTTCTTTCTGTCGGGCTGGTTCCCGGCCAACTACCGCGCGCGCATCCTGGGCTGGTTCCTGGTCTCCATCCCGGCCTCCTCGCTGATCGGCGCGCCGCTGTCAGGCCTGCTGCTGAGGCTGGACGGGCTGGCGGGCCTGGCCGGCTGGCAATGGGTCTATCTGCTCGAAGCGCTGCCCTGCGTGATCCTGGGTTTCGTGCTCGCCCGCGTCCTGGTGGACAATCCGCGCGACGCAAAATTCCTGTCGGCGGACGAACGCGCGCTGGTCATCGCGAGTCTGGCCAGCGAAACCCGCCCGCGCGAGGTCGGCCATCTGCGCCACGCGCTCACCGACATCCGCGTGTGGATGCTGAGCTTCGTGTATCTGGGCTTCGCCATCGGCGCCTATGGCATCCAGATCTGGCTGCCGCTGATCATCAAGCAGCAGAATTTCGACAATTTCACCGTCGGCATCCTCGCCGGCCTGCCCTATCTGGCAGCGGTCATCGGCATGGTCGCCTGGGCCGGCGTGGTGGACCGCCACGGCCACCGGGTGCTGAACCTCACCGCCACCTGCCTGCTCGCCATGGCCGGCTTCGTGCTGGCGCTGCTGTCGGGCAGCTTCGCGATCTCGCTGCTCGGGCTCACCGTGGCACTGGTGGGGGTGAACGCCGCGCGCGCGGTGTTCTGGGCCATCCCGGCACGCTTCCTCACCGGCATCGCCGCCGCCGGCGGCATCGCCTTCATCAACTCGCTGGGCACCACCGGCGGCTTCATCGGCCCGGCCATCATGGGCTGGCTGCGCGAAGCCACCGGCTCCTTCACCGCCGGGCTGATGGTGCTGGCCGCCATCCTGTTTGCCTCGGCTCTGCTCGCGCTGTCATTGCGTTTGGTGATGCCCGAGGAGTAGGGAAGGCAAGCGGTTCTTTCTTGGAAGAAAGAACCATGTGTGGACGGCCCGTTTGGTTCAAGGGTTTGTTGGCGAGAGATGTGTATGGTTCGCGTGCGCGCATGTGTCCGGCCTGTTGGAGCGGTGTTGAGACCGCGTGGCCCAGATGGATTCCGCGAGCGATCT
>DAHWBL010000285.1 GCA_027323595.1 Acetobacteraceae bacterium
GGGCCCGGCGTGCTACGGGCGCGGCGGGGTGTTGCCGACGGCGACCGATGCGGACCTGGTGCTTGGTGTGCTCGACCCGGATAATTTCATCGGCGGGGCGATGCGGCTGGATGTGGCGGCGGCCGAGCGGGCGATCCGCGAGCATGTCGCCGGGCCGCTCGGCGTCGATGTGATCGAGGCGGCCTGGGGAATTCGTGAGGTGCTGGATGCGAAGATGGCCGCGCTGCTGCGTCGCGCGACGATCGAGCGCGGGCATGATCCGCGCGAATTCGTGCTGCTGGCCAATGGCGGGGCGGGACCGAGCCACGCCTGGGCGCTGGCGCGCGAGCTGGGGTTGTCGAAATTCGTGGTGCCGGCGGCGGCGACCGCGCAATCGGCGTTTGGCTGCGCCAATTCGCAACTTGGACTCTCCCGCGAAAGTGCGGTGTATCTGCGCGCATCCGCCGGCGTCAGGCCCGCGGAGGCCGCCTTGATGCTGGTTGCCGCCGAGCTGGAGCGGCTGGCGCGTGAGGCCGAACAGGGGCTGCGCGATGGCGGGGCGCGTGGGCCGATCACGCTCGAACCGGTGCTGGCGATGCGCTATCGCGGCCAGACCAACACGGTGGATATCATCGTGGAGGCGACCGGCTTCGATGCCGCGGCATTCGAGCTGGCTGCTGGAAAATTCGAGGAAGTCTACGAATCGCAGTTTGGCCGGGGCGCCACCTATCGGTCCGCCGGGTTCGAGGTGATGGGCGCGCGGGTGACCGCGTTTGGCGCGTTGACGCCGCCGCCGCTGGTGGCCACCGGCGCCGTGCTGGTACAGGCCGGCGCGCGGCGGATTTTGTTTGATCTGAAGCAGGGGGCAGTGGAAACCGCGATCTGGCGTACCTCCCATCCGCCTTCGGGAGCCGAGGTGGCCGGGCCTGCGATCATCGAGTTTCCAGGCCAGAGCGTCGTTGTTCCGCCCGGTGGGCGCGCTGTGGCGGACGATTTCGGCAATCTGCATGTGAGTGTCGGATCATGAATTTGATCAATCCGGTTGTCTATGAAGTGATCCGCTCGCGCCTGCTGGCCGCGACCGAGGAGATGCGGATCGCGTTGCAGAGCGTGTCGGGGTCGCCAACGGTGACCGAGGCGTCGGATTTTTTCACCGGACTGTTTCTGCCCGATGGCAGCTTCGCCTCGATGGGGTTTCAGGTGTCGTTGCAGGCGCCGGTGGTGGGGCATCTGATCCGCGCGGTGCGCGATCGGCCTTATTTCACCGTGGATGATGGCGACATGTGGATGGGCAACGACCCGTTCGTGGGCGCGCTGCACCAGAACGACTTGCAACTCACCGGGCCGATTTTCGCCGATGGACAGGTGATCGCCTGGGCCGGGGTGGAGGCGCATGTCACCGACATCGGCGGGATGGATTTCGCGAGCTGGTCGCCGCGCGCGCGCGATGTGCGCCAGGAAGGGCTGCGGCTGCCGTGTGTGAAGCTGGTGGAAAAAGGCGTGCTGCGCGAGGACATCATGGAGATGATCCTCACCGCGACGCGCTTGCCCGCACAGCTCGCGCTCGATATTCGCGCCTTCGTTGCCACCATCAATGTGGCGCGCAGCCGCATGGCCGACCTCGTCACGCGCTATGGTGCCGCGACGGTGGTGGAGGTGATGCGGCTGATGATCGAGGCGAGCGAGGCGCGCACCCGTGCGCGGCTGCGCGAGCTGCCGGACGGGGTGTTCCGGGCCAGCGACTTTCTCGAACATGACGGCGAGGCCAACCGACTCTACAAAATCGACTGCGTGATGGAAAAGCGCGCCGACCGGTTGCGGTTCGATTTTTCCGGATCGTCAGCGCAGGCGCCAGGCTTCATCAACTGCACCCGCGCGGGGCTGGAGGGCGCGGTGGTCGGCTCGGTGATGCCGATGCTGGCGTGGGATGTGCCGTGGAACCAGGGGGTGATGAATGTCTGCGAGATCGTCGTTCCCGACGGGCGGGTGGTGAGCGCGCAATATCCCGCGCCGGTGGGGTCCGCCACGGTCGAGGCGATCTGGACCAGTTGCAACGTCGTCAGTGCACTGTGCAACAAGCTGCTGGCCTGTTCAGAAACCTATCTGAATCGCGCGCAGGCGGTGGCGCAGGGGACGATGGCGACCTTCAACCTGGGTGGCCGCAACCAGTATGGCGAGCCGTTCGGGCTGCATCTGATGGACCCGATCACCGGCGGCTATGGTGCGTTTGCCTGCAAGGACGGATATGACGCCGGCGGGCCGCATAATTCGCCGATGGCGTCGGTGGCAGACATCGAGCGCAACGAGCAATCCGCGCCGCTGTTCTATTTCTATCGCCGGCTGTCCTGTGACACCGCCGGTGCGGGCACCTTCGCCGGAGGGCTGTCCGCTGAGGTCGCGCTGACGCTGGCCGGAGTGGAGCAGGCGGAGGCATTGATCATGACGCATGGCGCCGAGGTGCCGAACACCGCGGGGCTGATGGGCGGGTTGCCTGGGGCGACGGTGATGCAGAACTGGTCCGCGCAGGCGTCCGTGGATGGGGTGCTGCGCAAGGATGCTGTGTATGAAAGGCTCGGCCCGAAGCCTGGGCTGCGGCCGATGCGCCGGGGCGATGTGTTCGCGGTGTCGTGGCAGGGCGGCGGCGGCTGGGGCGATCCGCTGTTGCGCGAGCCGCAGAGCGTGTTGCGTGACCTCGTGCGCGGGGCGATATCCTTGCGAACGGCGCACGAAATCTATGGCGTGGTGGTGTCGCAGGGTGCGGTGGATGTGGCCCAAACCGACAGGCTGCGGCTGGATATGCGGCATCAGCGGGTGGGTGAGTTTGGCGCGGTGACGAACATCGGTGATGCGGAAACGATCCTGCCGATCGGGCCGGCAATGCGGCTGGTGCGTGCGCGCGGCGGGCTGCATGTGGTGACGGTGGCGGGGCATGTGCTGAGTTCTGGCCACACACGCTGGCGCGAGGGCGCGGTGTCGGCGCCGGTGGCGGCGGCGGCACTGCCCAAGCATGTGCTGCATGCCGAGCTTGCCATGACCGCCTGGTACTGTCCGGCGAGCGGCACGCAGCTCGGCTTCGACATTCATCGTGCCGACGAAGTGCCAGGCCACGACATCGAACTTCATCTGGAGCGCTGGGCCGGCTGAATGTCATTACGTTATGCGATTCTTGGATTTCTGGGCAGCACGCCGGCGACCGGATACGTCATCGGGCGCGAATTCGCGCAGGGTGCCGGCGCCTTCTGGTCGGCATTGCCGAGTCAGATTTACCCCGAGTTGCGCGCGCTGGAGCAGCTTGGCTGGATCGAGGGCACGCATGATGCGAGCGATCGGCTCAACCGCCGGGTGTTCACGCTGACCGCACAGGGTGTCGCGGCGTTGCAGCAATGGGTCGAGGCGCCGATGGAATATCCGCCCGAGCGCGACGCCGAGCGGGTGCGGCTGATTTTTCTGGACCGCTCGGCGCCCGACATCATTCGTCGGCATTTGCTGTCCCACGCAGCGCATTTCCGCGACAAGCTCGCCACCTGGCGGGTGATCCGCGCGGCGATGACCGATGGCACGCATCGGCAGATGCGCGCGCGCCTGGCCCAGCGTCCGGCGGGTGAGCATGATTTGATTCTGCTCACCAAATTGCTCGCCTATGATGGTAACATCGCTCGCGCCGAGCTGGAGATCGCCTGGGCGGAGGATGCGCTGACGCGGCTGGAAGCGTTGTGGTCGGTCGCCGAAGAAGTTGCTGAACCAATATAAAAAACGCCGCTGAAGGCGGCATCAGGGAGGATGCGATGCGTAAAATTCTGATGGCGGCCGTCGCGGGTTTGGCGCTCGGCGGACCCGCGCGGGCGGACAAGATGGTTGTCGGCATGGTGCCGACGTCGGATTTCATGCCGGCGGTCATTTCGAAGGAGGACGGGTTTTTCGCCCGCCAGAATGTGGATGCGCAGATCACCATCATTCCGCTGATTTCCAATATTCCAGCCGCTATCGTCTCGGGCAGCGTCAATATCGGCAGCACCACGGGGCCGGTTTTTCTGCAAGGTGTGGCCGCGGGGCTTGATCTGG